>NZ_JBACFR010000252.1:0-23658 GCF_056262345.1 Homoserinimonas sp. | reverse complement strand
ACGCTGCCAAATCGCGAACGGAACGAGAACTCGCCCATCATTCGCTCTTCGGCAAGAACGGCACCGGATACGGGGCCGAGGCGAGCGAAATCGAGGTATCCGGCGTCTTCGCCGAAGTCGGCTGCGAACTCGTCAAGGGTTGTCATGGGGTGCTCCTTACGGAGGGGGATCAGGAACCGAAGCGCCGGTGGCGCGTCGCGTAGTCGCGGAGTGCGCGCAGAAAGTCCACCTCACGCAGATCGGGGCCTAGAGCCTCGACGAAGTAGAACTCACTGTGGGCGCTTTGCCAGAGCATGAAATCACTCAAGCGCTGCTCCCCCGACGTGCGGATAACCAGGTCGGGATCGGGTTGTCCCCCCGTGTACAGATGGTTGCCGATGAGCTCAGGCGTAAGAATCTCGGCGAGGGCCTCGAGGGTGCCCCCCTTGCTGTCGTGATCGCGCACGATGCTGCGCATCGCATCCACAATCTCTCGTCTGCCGCCATAGCCGACCGCGAGGTTGATGTGGAGCCCCGTGTTGCCCTCTGTGCGGCGCTCAGCCGCCCTCAGCGCCTCCACGAGAGGCTCGGGCAGCCCTTCGGTCGACCCCACATGCTGCACCCGCCAGTTGCGGTAGTGCGAGAGGTCTTCGGCGAGGTCCGCGATGATCTCGAACAGCCCGTCGAGCTCGTCCTCGCGTCGACCGGTGAGGTTGTCGGTGGAAAGCAGGTACAGGGTTGCAACCTCGATGCCGAGATCGTCGCACCAGACGAGAAACTCCCGAAACTTAGCGGCCCCCGCCCTGTGACCGTGCGCGACGGCCCCAAGGGAGCGCTGCCGAGCCCAACGCCGGTTGCCGTCGAGGATCATCGCGACATGCTTGGGCAGTTCCTGTCGGCTGAGCCACCGACGGATGCGCTTCTGGTACACGTCATAAAGGAGGCCGCGGCCCAGTGACACTTCCCGTTTTTGCACGGGGTATACGCTAGCCCACGGTGCCCGCAAGTCAGCAAGAAACCGCTCACAGCGATCCGTGGCTGTGCGCCCCTAGACTCTCGCCATGACGATGTCGCGCCCCGAGCTTCCCAACGATTCCACGGTGAACGAGAACGTCGACGAGCCCGATCTTCCCAACATCCCCGTGCTTGAGGACGACCTCGAACAGCATGACGAGGTCAAGCCGACCTGGCGCGGCTGGATTCACGCAGCGACGTTCCCTCTCACGATCATTTTGGGCATCGTCCTGCTCGTCTTCGCCGACGGCACCGCGGCCAAAGTGTCATCGGCCGTGTTCATCGCCTCGTCGATGTTGCTGTTCGGCATCTCCGCGCTCTATCACCGCTTCAACTGGAGCGACCGCACCAAAAAGCTACTCAAGCGCTTCGATCACGCCAACATCTTCTTGCTCATCGCCGGGTCATATACGCCCATCACGGTGCTCGCCCTGCCAGAAGATAAGGCGGTGCTGCTTCTCTCGCTCGTGTGGGGTGGAGCGCTGATCGGCATCGGATTCAGAGTCTTCTGGATCGGAGCACCGCGCTGGCTCTATGTGCCGCTATACGTGGTCCTGGGATGGGCCGCCGTCATGTTTATGGGCGACTTCTTCGCCGCGGACGCCACCATGATGACGCTCATCATCGTCGGAGGGCTCTGCTACACCGTCGGCGCGGTCGCCTATGGCACCAAGCGCCCCAATCCCATCCCGGGCGTCTTCGGATTCCACGAGATATTCCACTCGCTCACCCTGATCGCGTTCCTATGCCACTGGGTGGCGATCTTCATCATCGCCACCAACCCCGTCACCTAACGAGGCTGGCACCTCCGGGACGCCGTCTGGCGGCCCGGCGCGGTTAAGCGCTCAGCGCTCAGCGCTGTTAAGCGCTCGGCGGCGTCTCATCCTCGGCCGCCGTCTGGCCATCCGCGCGCTCCGCGGCAAGCTTGTCGCGCACTTCTTCGCGGTAGCGGGTGCGGCGAACACGGCGGTTCATGTCGAGCACAATGAGCACCGTCACGGCAGCGATCAGAAAGATCGCGAAAAAGCCGATGACCCCGGGGGTCACCGTGTTCGGGTCGAAGTCCGGCTCATCCTTGGCAAACCGCACGGCCGTAGCCGCGGTGACGATAGCGGCGATGGCGCCATGAAGTAGTGCGCTCACGCGCCCACCTCCCCATTTTCTGTGTCGAGTTCGGTGTGCTCGGTGTCGAGCTCAATCCCGGCGAACAGATCGTCCTCGGGAATAGTGGTGGGCACATGCGAGACGACAAGCTCGAAGTCCTCGTATGGCCACGCTGCGCGCTGCAAGTCGATGGGCCAAAAGAAGAACGAGCTATCCGGCGGAACCTGGCTCGCGTGCGCGAGAAGCGCGGCATCTCGGGCCTCAAAAAATTCGCCGCACGGCACATGGGTCGTCGCGGTGTCTGGCCGTGCGCCCATCCACTCTCGCATGCGCTCGAACTCGGCAACCAAAGGCGATTCAGGGTCGCGAGCGATGAGTTCCTGGCCGATCGCCTCGATGCGGCTCACGTTGAAGCCACGGTCGTAGTAGACCTTTTGCACCTGCCATGGTTCGCCTGCCTCAGGGAACCGGCTAGCATCCGCTGCCGCCTCGACCGCGAACATCGTGACCTCGTGGGTACGGATGTGGTCAGGATGCGGATAGCCGCCGTTCTCGTCGTACGTGGTGACGACCTGGGGGCGAAACTCGCGGATGATGCGGGTGAGCACGGCACCGGAGTGCTCGAGCGGAATCGTTGCGAACGAGTTGATCGGCAGAGGTTCGCCCTCCGGCGGGAGGCCCGAATCCGCGTAGCCGAGCCACCGGTGGTCGACCCCGAGAATCTGCTGTGCGCGCTGCATCTCTTGGCGGCGGTGGCCGGCCATATCCCTGTCGGCCATTGCGCGAGGAGTGAGACCTTCGTAGAGCACGTCGCCACGCTCGCCGCCCGTGCAACTGACGACCATGACCTGCGCGCCCTGACTGCGATAGTAGGCAGCGGTCGCAGCACCCTTGCTCGACTCGTCGTCGGGGTGAGCATGTACAGCCAACAGCCGCCTGGTCACGGAGCTCCTTATATGCGAATAGTCTTAAGACAAGCGTAAGGGGAGACGGTGACAAGCGCAGACAGTAGGACGGAAGGCACCCAGCCGACCGACCTCGACGCTCGCTACGGACGCACGCCCAGCGTGCGGGCCCGGCAGAAAACTATCGGATGGTCGGCCGCGCTCGCGGTCGTGCTCGTCTTTGTGGCGTGGGTTGCGTGGGTTGCCTTCGACGGCACCTCCGCAACGATCGAAACCCGCGACATCGGTCACGCGATCGTCGACGAGTCGACCGTGCGCGTGAGCTTTGAACTTTCGGTGACTCCGGGTACCGACGTGGCCTGCGCACTGCAGGTTCAGAACGATCTCCACGCAATTGTCGGCTGGAAGGTCATAGAGATTCCGGCATCCGATACCTATACGCGAACCTTCACCGAAAACGTGAGAAGCATCGAACCGGGCGTCACAGGGTTGCTCCACAGCTGTTGGCTGACCTAGACTGACGAATTCGATCACGAGATCGGCCGACATGGCCGGTCTCATTCGTTTATGCGACTCCGTACTGCGGAATCGCGGAGCGTGGACCGTTCTCCCTCAACCGCTGAGTTGCGAACGGTCCCCTTTCTTTTGAGGAGTACATCGTGTCTGGGCAGATCACCGAAACCTGGTTGACCCAAGAGGCTTACGACCGCCGCAAGGCAGAGCTCGAGCAGCTTACGGGCGAAGGCCGCACCGAGATCGCGAAGAAGATTGAAGCTGCGCGAGAAGAGGGCGACCTCAAGGAGAACGGCGGATATCACGCTGCGAAAGAGGAGCAGGGCAAGATCGAGGCGCGCATCCGCGTGCTCACCGAGCTGCTGCGCCACGCCAAGGTCGGCACGCCTGCGGCAGAAGGCGTGATCTCCTCCGGCACCGTCGTCACCGCTCGCGTGCAGGGCGATGAAGAGGTCTTCTTGCTCGGCAGCCGCGAGATCGTGGATGAGTCTGACCCCGACGAGCTCGATGTCTACAGCGAGGCGAGCCCCCTCGGCGAGGCCATCCTGGGCCTCAAGGCAGGCGATACCGCTACGTACATCGCGCCGAACGGGCGCGAGATCACGGTGCAAATCGACAAGGTCGAGCCCTACCGCGCATAGCGCACCACAGCATCCGAAAAAAGAACGGGCCCGCCAAGGTTTGCACTCGGCGGGCCCGTTCTTTTTCTGAATTGTCTTGTGCGGTTTAGCTATCGATGCGGGGATCGTAGCCAGCCTCGCGCAGCCGCTCAAGCACTCGCTGCACGTGCTCAGGGCCGCGGGTCTCGATGCTCATATCAAGCTCGACCTCGCTGATGAGGGCGTTGCGGCCATGACGAGTATGCATAACCTCGACCACGTTGGCATTGGCCTCGCTGATGAGTTCAGCGATGCGCGCCAACTGACCGGGGCGGTCAGGCAACATGACCCGAAGTTTGACATAGCGATCGGATGCCGCCAGGCCGCGGGAAATAACCCGCTCCATGACCTGTGGATCGATATTGCCGCCGCTGAGAATGGCCACCGTGACTCCGGGGTTGACCACCTGGCCCGTGACGATTGCGGCCACGGCCGCGGCTCCCGCAGGCTCGACTACAAGCTTGGCCCGCTCCAACAGAACAAGCAGCGCACGCGCGATGTCGTCGTCGGTGACGGTGACGACCTCATCCACGATCGACCGGATTATCTCGAAGTTCAGCTCACCGGGGGTGGCGACGGCGATTCCATCCGCAATGGTCGGCGAGGTCACCACGCTCTGGCGCACGCCGCTCTTAAGCGAAAGCGGATAGGGGGCGGCACCCGCTGCCTGCACGCCGATCACGCGGATGCGGCGGCCCTGCAGCGCGAGCTTCTGATGAAGAGCACTCGCAACGCCGGCCGCGAGCCCTCCGCCACCGATGGGCACAATGACGGTTTCGATATCGGGGACCTGATCGAGGATCTCGAGCCCGAGTGTTCCCTGCCCCGCAATGACATCCGCATGGTCAAACGGTGGGATGAGCACGGCGCCTGTGGCCTGTGCGAACTCAGCGGCAGCCCGGAGCGGCTCTTCTACCGTGTGGCCGCGGAGAATGACCTCGGCACCATACTGGCGGGTGGCCTGCAGCTTGGGCAGGGCGACCCCTACCGGCATGAAGATCGTGGCCTTGATGCCGAGCTCCCGCGCAGCGAACGCGACACCCTGGGCGTGATTACCGGCCGACGCTGCGACGACTCCCCTGGCCCGCTCTTCGGGGCTCAGCTGCGAGAGCCGATTGTAGGCACCGCGAATCTTGTACGACCCCGTGCGCTGAAGCGACTCGCACTTGAGGTGCACCGGTGCGCCGACGAGGTCCGCGAGGTAGCGGGAACTCTCCATCGGGGTCAGCTGCGCGACTCGGGCAACACGCACCCGCGCCTCTTCGAAATCGTGGAGCGTCGGCCCCGGCACTGCGGTCGCCATGTCGACCTCCGGAACCGTGATATCGGTCATGCCCTGTCCTTGCGTTTCGGTTCTCTGATCACTGTGCGTCCGAACTCATTCGGATGCGCTTGCCCCGGCGGTAGGCGCCATCGGCCTCTCGCGATGTAGCCGACCATCACGTTGAGAGTGGCGATGACGGGAACAGCGAACAGTGCCCCGGGGATGCCTGCGAGGTAGCTGCCTCCGGCGACGGCCAGCACGACGGCCAGCGGATGCACCTTGACGGCGCTGCCCATGATGAGTGGCTGCAGGATGTGGCTCTCGACCTGCTGCACGAGTAGCACGATGCCCAGCATGATCAGCGCAATAACGATGTCTTTGTAAATGAGGGCGATGAAGACCGCGAGCGCACCCGTAATGACCGCGCCGACGATGGGCACGAACGACCCCAGGAACACCGCGATGGCGATGGGTACAACGAGCGGCAGCTGGAGGATCGCAGCACCCAGCCCGATGCCGACGGCATCGATAGCCGCCACGAAGATCTGCACCTTGACGAAGTTGGTCAGCGTGCCCCAGCCGGCGAGACCGGAACCGTTGACGGCCGGACGGGCCTTCTGGGGAAAGAGGCGGACGATCCAGTTCCAGATGCCTCGACCGTCAATAAGCATGATGATGGTGGCGAAGATCACCAGGAACAGTCCAGCAATAAAATGGCCGGCCGACGAGCCGATAGATAGCGCTCCGCTGACCCAGACCTCGCTATCGCGCTGGACAGTCGACCAGAGCTCCTCACCGTACTGGGTGATCTGATCCTCGGTCAGGTGCAGGGGCGACTGCAGCAGGAAGTCTTTGAAGCTCTCCCAGGCGACCAGTGACTGATCCCTCAGGTCAGGCCATCCCACTCGGATCTGCCACACCACGAGCACGACCAGCCCACCGATTACGGCGATGAGGGCGGTGATGGTGGTGACGATGGCGAGCCAGCGGGGCCACCGATGCCGAACGAGAAACTGGGTCAATGGCACGAGAAGCGCGCTGAGCAACGTGGCGATCATGAGCGGTACGACGACGATGCGAAGTTCCATGATCAAGAACACGAGGATGGCCAGCACACCGGTGATCGCAAGAATGCGCCACGACCACGCACCGGCAATGCGCATGCCGGTCGGCAACGAATCGTCTACGCGAGTCCGCGCGACATCGGTTGATGAGGCCTTGCCCTTGCCGAATATCATCACGTCAGTCTATGCGTGGCTGCCGCCACATCCATTCATATATTCCGAAGGTGGAATCTATGGGCGGCTCACTAGCGAGCGAGCACAAGAGGCTCGCAATGTCGGAGCCCGGAGATATGGTCGAGGCGATGCCACGACAATCTCTCTCGCTGCCCGAGGCGCGACGCCTCGCGCTCGGCGCGCAGGCTCTCGCCATCACGCCGCAGAGCAGCGTTGTTGCGGAACCTGCGGCCGGTTCAGCGCCGCTTGCTGGCGCGAGCTCGCGACGCTTGCGGGGCCTCATCGACCGACTCGGTCTCGTGCAGATCGACTCCGTCAACGTCTTCGAGCGCAGCCACTACCTCCCGCTCTATGCACGGCTCGGCGCGTATGACAAGAAGCTCCTCGACCGCATCACGTTCACCGGGGGCGGAACCCATATCGAATACTGGGCCCACGAAGCGGCGATCATTCCCGTCGAGTCGTGGCCGCTCATGCGGTGGCGAATGGAGCGCCTCCGCGCAAAGGACCTGTCCTCCCCCAACGGCTGGGCCCGCAGCAACCCGCAGATGTTGGAATGGCTACTCGCGGAGATCGCGGAGAAGGGGCCCCTGCCCGCGAGCCAGATTGAGCACGACGCCAACAAACGCACGGGGCCCTGGTGGGGCTGGTCGGATGTCAAGCACGGGCTCGAATACCTCTTTCGGTGGGGAGACCTGGTGAGCGGCGGACGGTCACGCTTCGAGCGAATCTACGCACTTCCAGACCAGGTGTTACCCCCGGCACTCCAGCACGCCGACATTCCCGAAGCCGAGGCACAGCGCCGCCTCGTCGCACACGCGGCCCGCGCGCTCGGAGTAGGAACCGCATCCGACTTTGCTGACTACTTTCGGATGCGCTCCACCGACACCGTCGCCGCGATCCGCACCCTCGAAGACGAAGGGGTGCTCGTGCCGACACTGGTCGAAGGATGGCAAAGGGCATCCCGGCCACTTGCTGCCTGGATGCACCGTGACGCGGTGGTGCCGCGACGAGCGACGGCGACGGCGCTTCTCTCGCCCTTCGACCCGCTCGTGTGGGATCGCAAGCGCACAGAGCGTCTGTTCGGATTCCACTACCGCATCGAAATCTATACGCCGGCTCCCCAGCGCATCTTTGGCTATTACAGCCTGCCGCTGCTTATCGACGACCGCCTCGTGGGGCGGGTGGACCTCAAGAGTGATCGGCAGGCCGGGGTGCTGCGAGTGCAATCTGCATGGGCGGAACCCGGAGCACCCGCCAGCACCGTTGAGCGGCTCGCTCCCCTGCTGCGCAGCACGGCTCAGTGGCAGGGCCTCGGCGACATCGAGGTAGTGAAGCGAGGCACGCTCGCCGACGCGCTCGCCGGTGAGCTTGGGGTGTCCCCGATCTGAGTGCGCCGATGCGGTGAAGGCTCGGGGCTAGAAGCCGCCGCCGATCGTGCGAAGGCGCTTGATGCGCTCGGGCAGCGGCGGGTGAGTCGAGAACAACCGGTCAACGATGCCGGGCTTGGTGGGGTCGCTGATCCACATGTGCGCCATCGAGGTATTCTGGCGCTTCATGGGTCGGCCATATTCCCCGAGCTTCTGCAGGGCGCTGGCGAGCGCTTCTGGATGCCGCGTGGTCATGGCGCCCGTAGCATCCGCCAGGTATTCGCGTTCCCGCGACACCGCAGCCTGCACCAGCGTCGCCGCCAGCGGGGCGAGGATCATCGCAGCGATGCCGACGATCAACATGATCGGGTTGCCGTTGTTGTTATTGCGGTTGCCACCAAAGAACGACATCCGCAGCAGGATGTCCGCGAGGAACCCGATTGCTACGACAAGGCCGAAGACGATCGTGGTGACGCGAATGTCGTAGTTCTTGACGTGGCCCATCTCGTGAGCCATAACGCCCTCGAGCTCGGAATCATCCATGATCGCCAGCAGTCCCGTCGTCGCCGCAACGATCGCGTGCTCGGGGTCGCGACCAGTGGCAAAGGCGTTGGGCGCCGGATCGTCGACGATGTAGACCTTGGGCATCGGCATGCCGTTGGTGATAGCCAGGTTTTCGACCGTGCGGTAGAGCCGCGGGTCATCTGCCTTGGTAATCTGCCGACCGCCGCTGAGCGCGACCGCCTGCTTGCCAGCGGCGAAGTATTGAATCGCCACGTAAACAAGCGCGCCGACGATGGTGCCGATGAAGATTCCCCAAGAACCGCCACCCCACATGTAGTTCGCCACAAAGCCGAGCCCGGCGATGATGATGAGAAAAATGAGGATGATGAAAACGGTGTTGCGCTTGTTCTTAGCTATCGCGCGATACATCTAGTCGCTGCCTCCGCGCGGTTAGAACTGAACGCGCGGCGGCTCAGCGATGGCCGCCGAGTCGGAAACCTCGAAGAACTCGCGCTCCGAGAAGCCGAGCCCGCGCACGAAGAGGGTGTTGGGGAACACCTTGATCTTGGTGTTGAGCTCGCGAACGCCGCCGTTGTAGAAGCGACGTGCGGCCTGGATCTTGTCTTCTGTGTCGACGAGCTCACCCTGCAGCTGCAGGTAGTTCTGACTGGCCTGGAGCTGGGGGTAGGCCTCGGCCACAGCGAAGATGCTCTTGAGCGCGGACTGCATGTGGTTCTCGGCTTCGGCTGCCTCGTGGGGGCTGCCGGCGCTGAGCGACTCGGCACGAGCCTTGGTCACAGCCTCGAACACACCCTTTTCGTGGGCAGCGTAACCCTTGACCGTCTCAATGAGGTTCGGCAGCAGGTCGGCACGCCGCTTGAGCTGCACCGTGATGTCGCTCCACGCTTCGTCAACGCGAACGTTGAGCGTGACCAGGCCGTTGTAAGTGGCCCAGAGGTAGATACCCACCACCACGACGAGTAGAACGATGATGCCGATGACGATGAGTAGTTCCATTGCCGTGCTCCTCTTGAGTACTGTGCGCGGCCCTCACCGCATGGGCTGAGGGCGAATAAGGTCGGGGCCGTATTCTCGATAACTATAACGAAACCCGGCTGGGGAGCCGCCTCGAATACGCGTGCCCCCCAGACGGGCAACGGGGCTCGGTTAGGGCCCGAGAACGCGGTCCAGATAGGGATTGGCGAAGGCACGATCGGGATCGAGCCGGTCACGCACCGCGAGAAAGTCGTCGAACCGCGGGTATTCCTCGCGCAGCGACGAAGCCTCGCGAAAGTGGATCTTGCCCCAGTGCGGTCGCCCCCCGTGTGCGCGCATAATCGCCTCGACGGCGCGAAAGTACTCCCTGTGGTCCTCGCGAAAGTAACGGTGAATCGCGATGTAGCCGCTCTCACGTTCGAAGGCCGTCGAAAGCCAATTGTCGTCCGCCGCCGCAACCCTCACCTCGATGGGAAAGGAGATGCGCCAGCCTTTGGCCGCGATCAGGTCTCTGATCTCGCGCAGCGCAACCGGCACCGCCTCCCGCGGGATCGCGTATTCCATCTCACGAAAGCGCACGGACCGCTGCGTCACAAAAACCTGCGGCGAAGCATCCGAAAACTCCCGATCACCCGTAAGCCGTGTGGCGATGCGGTTGATAGACGGAATCGCCGACGGAATCGCCCGGCCCGCGGCGCAGGTCGCGGCAAAGAGCCCATTGGCCATGAGGGAGTCGTCGACCCAGCGCCGCACGCTGCCCAACGGACTGGTCTGGGCGTCTGCCGGCAACCGAACGTTGGTCTTGGTCAGAACCGTGGTGGTGTGCGGAAACCAGTAGAACTCAAAGTGGTCGACCGCGGTGGCTCGCGCCTCAAAGTTGTCGACAACCGCATCGAACGGCTCCGGTTTCTCGCGAGCATCCAAGACAAACGACGGAACACACTGAAGCGTTACGTCCACGATGATGCCGAGGGCGCCGAGCCCGAGGCGAGCAGCCGGCAAAAGCTCGGGGTTGGTCTCCTCGTCGATCGTGAGGATGCTGCCATCGGCCGTGACAAGGGTGAGGCCAACGACCTGTGTCGCCAAGCCACCAAACGCTGCCCCGGTTCCGTGAGTGCCCGTCGAGGTGGCGCCTGCGATGGTCTGTCGATCAATGTCGCCCATGTTTTGCAGGGCGAGCCCGAGGGGGCCGAGAATCGCGGGCAACTGGTGCAGATTGGTTCCAGCGGCGAGGCGAACGCGGCCCGTGCTGTGGTCGGCCGAGATGAGGCCCTCCAGGCCAGCGAGATCGAGCATCACGCCGGGTGCCGCAGCGATGGCAGTAAAACTGTGACTCGCCCCGATCGCCTTGATGGGGAGGCCGCGCTCTCGAGCGGCGATTACCGCCGCGACGACCTCGTCAACCGTGGTGGGGCGGGCAACGAATACGGGGGTGATCGATTCGACGCGACCCCAGTTGGTCCACCGTTTGCCTCGGCGGAGCCCCGCAGGCGCGAGTGTGGTGTGGTCGGTCATAGAAATGCTGCGCCCTCTCCGCGGTACGTAGGCACCGTGTCCACGATGGTGCCGTTATCGACGATGGCGAACTCATTGAGATGCTCGCTCAGTTCTCCCGCCTTCGTGTGCCTCAGCCACACGCGGTCTCCG
Source organism: Homoserinimonas sp. (assembly GCF_056262345.1). Lineage (NCBI taxonomy): Bacteria > Bacillati > Actinomycetota > Actinomycetes > Micrococcales > Microbacteriaceae > Homoserinimonas > Homoserinimonas sp. The sequence continues at coordinate 12,465 of NZ_JBACFR010000252.1, read as the reverse complement.
ATGGAGAGATTCCCGGCCGCCGCACCCACTACGGGGGTCTGCACCTCGCCCGCCATCTCCCGCGAGACCATGCGAAGACCGGATGGCCACGCGATGCGCGGCAATCGGTCCACACCGGGAGGGCCGGATGCTATCCACCCACCGCCCAGCAACGTGGCAGTGTGCGCCGTCGGGCGGCGGACGACGGGCAAGGCGAACGCGGCGGCGGGAGCCGGGCTAAACCGGGAGTAGTGGTCGAACAGATGCGGGCCGAAGAGGCCACTTCCCGCAGCCACCTCGGTGACCGCGGCCTCGGCCGCTGTCGACTCAAGCGAACCGGTGCCCCCTCCGTTGACGAACTCCAGATCGGCCACCTCGCGCACACCGGCGACGGCTTCGGCTCTGCGCTCCGCCAGCTCCGCGATCGACTGCGCCTGAATACGCCGGAGTGCCGCCCCATAGAGAGGACGACCGACGGGCAGGTCACCCATTCCGGCGATCTGCCCCTCATACGCCATCATGCCCACCAGTTCAAAGCCGGGTCTGTCGACGATGAGCCGGGCCAGTTGCCGCGCCGCCGCCGCCGTATACACGGGCGAACGCCACGTGCCGATATGGCCGAGAAGTCGTGAGTTCCACGACGCATCCAGTTCGAGACACAGGCGCAGACGGGCGCGCTGCGACGGCCCCACGACCGAATCGATGAAGTCGAGGTGGGCGACGGAATCGACCATCAGGGTCACGCGAGAGGCCAGCAGGGGGTCTGCCGCAAGCTGGCGCAGGGCGGACCGGTCGACCGTGGGATAGCCGACAACAACATCGTCGATCGTCTGTCCCAGCCACAGCGCCTCAGCCAAGGTATAGGCGAGCACGCCGCGATAGCCGGGCCTCGCGAGTACGGCATCGAGCACCGCACGCACCCGCACCGATTTGCTGGCGACGCGAATGGGGGTGCCCCCTGCTCTGCGCACCAGCGCATCCGCATTGTGCGCCAGCGCCGCGAGCGACACCGTGCCGAACGGCGGATCGAGTTCTGCCGTCGCCTGATTAAGCGACTCCCAATAGGCGGATGTGGTGTGCCAGTGCTCCGCGCCGACCCCGAGCGTGAAGGACATCAGCGGACTCCCTTGATGGGCAGCACGGCGAGAGCGCCCAGGATTGCCGTCGCCGCCGCCAGTAGGAAGAGACCCTGAAACCCGACGAGCCACGAGACAACGCCGGCTCCGAGCAACGGTGCGATTGCCTGTGGAACTGCCCACGCAACATTCATGATTCCGAGGTCCTTTCCGCGGGTGTGGGCGTCGGGCAAGACCTGAGTTGCGAGCGCCTGATCGACACTGAGGAAGGTACCGTATCCGAGCCCCAGCAGCCCCGCAGCGACCATCGCGACAGTAAGGTCTGGCACGAGCGCGAGAAGCAGCGCGGCAACAGCTTGGAGGCTCGCGGCCACAATCACGAACAGTCGCCGACGACCAAGCCGATCGCTCAGCCGACCGAAGGCGAGGGACGCCACGATCACAAACACCATGTAGACGAGCGTCAGGACTATGAGGCTGCCCTCGGCATCCACAATCCCCAGACCAAGCCCGAATGCCAAGAAGTACAGCAGCAACGATGTGCCGAAGGCATTGCCCAGATTCACGAGCACTCGGCTGAGGAGAGTCCAGCCGAAATCGGGATGCTGCCGGGGGCTGATCCAGAACCCCTGAACCAGGGTGCGCGCCGTGAGCGGCGGCCTCTGCGCCGGGTCGAGCACGCGGTCGGGCACAACGATGATGAACGGCAGCACCAGCACGAGCAGCATCACGGCCATTGCGGCGTAGCCGAAGAACTGCCCGACAAAAAGCTCTGTCACGAGCACGAGGCCAAGGATGGTTCCGACCGCCTGCGGCGCCGACATCCACCCGGAGACAAGGCCCCTCTGATTGACAGGAACCTGATCGGAGATGGTTGCGGTGAGGGCTGCCGTGAGCGTGCAGAAGCCGCTGAGCGCGAGCGCCCAGCACACTCCGATCCCCACGAGTGTGGTTTGCAGCCCCAGCAACAGCAGGGCAACGGCGAAGAGAACGGCTCCGCCAAGAATCCACGGACGGCGACGCCCGAAGCGCGACGTCGTGCGGTCGGAGAGCGCACCGGCAAGCGGATACGCCACCACCGCGCACAGCCCAGCGATGCCCGAGATGATGCCGAACGCCACGACCCCGTCTACCCAGTTGTCGGAGTTGAGCTGTGCCTCGACCTGCACTGGCAGGAGCAGCTGGATCGGCGTGAGTTGCGCCATCCATACGCCCAGCCATGCCGTGGCAAACAGAGCGATCCAGCCGCCGGTTACCGCGCGGGTCGGCTCCGCGAACGCTGCCGTCCCAGACGCCGTTGTGGTTGTCATGCGCGCTCTCCCCCGTCGTGGTCTGGTCAACTGTGTTCCGCGGCGGCACCGCTGTCAACCACCAGGATGAGGGCATCCTCCTGGAGGATGAGATCCGGCCCGGATGCGGCCCGTCGGCCCCGCGATGCGGCGACGTCGCGTATATTGAGAGATAGACAAATCTGTCCACAGCCGCAGAGCTCCTCCCGATCACCCGCACATTCGCCCGCCGAGACCCCGCCAACTGCCCTAAAACCCTGCCCTTCGCCGCAGCGCACGGGCTCGTCCCAGAAGAGTGACGGTGATTTCCACGCCACCCCGCAGAAGAGCCGCTACGCCGACCCCCGGTGCGCGGTCTCTCCGACTCATCCTCCGGCGCCCAGCGCGTGGCGGGTGGGGGTCGTCAGCCCTCGCCGCCGTTGTTCTACTCGCCCCCGTTGCGGGGATCTTCGCCCCTCTCTCCGCTGTCGCACAGGAGCCCAAGCCCACCCCGTCGGCGAGCGCGGTAGCTCCGCCCCTGGCCGCCGCCGCTCCGCTGATCGCCGAGCCCGCCGATGGAGCATTCATCGATCGCAACCGGGTCGTCGTCTCTGGCCAGGGAACCGAGGCAGGCAACACGGTTACCGTCTCCCTCGCCGGGTCAACCGCGTGCACCGCTGTCGTCGCCGGCGACCTCACGTGGGATTGCCTCGTGCCCTCGCTGCCCAACACTGCTGCCGCCGTCATCACGGCGGTCGAGGCACTGACCGACGGCACGACCAACGACGCAACCATCACACTCGCCGTGCTCGGCCCACCCCAGCTCGACGAGGTCGGCCCTACGCCCGGATATGTGACCGGATCTGGGCATCCCGATTCCACCGTCACGGTCTCGGTCGCCGGAACAACGTGCGCGGTTCGCGTTGCGGCGAGCGGATACTGGTCGTGCACCCCGCTCAGCGCAACGGGCGCGAAACCAACGACCGGCTCGCACCCGGTGTCAGCGCAGCAATCGCACCCGGCCATCGGCGCCGGATCCAGCTCCGCCCCGACGAGCCGGACCATCGCGTTCGATACCCAACGCCCAGAACCACCCGTGATTCTTCAGCCCTCCGACAACAGCCGAGTAACCCGGCTGCCAGCCAACTTTCGGGGCACCGGCGAAAACGGGGCAACGGTAGACGTTTATCTGGGCGGGGTTCCCGTGTGCGCCGCCGTCGTGAGCGGCGGGGAGTGGGGATGCGCTGGCGGATCCGGCATAACGACCGGCTCGCAAACCGCGCGTGCCGTGCAGCGCGACCAGGCCAACAACTACAGCGACCCCAGCACCATTGTCCGGTTCTCCGTAGGACCGGCCGCCCCGGCGCAAACGCTCACGCCGACGCCCTCACCCACACCAGAGCCTTCGCAAGCGGCCCAGCCCAGCGCGCCGCCAGCGAGCTATCCGCCAGCGTCGGAGAGCCCGTGGCCGCTACCGGAGGCGGGCAGCCCGCTGGCGCAGGCTCTGGCTAACTGGGGCACCCCGACCGACTTCAGCTCCGGCATACCCGGCGTTCACGAGAGCATCGAACGCGGCAACTGGTGGCGCGCTCCCCTGCTCGCTCTCGTGGCGATTCTGCTGGTCGCGCTGCCTCTGCGGCTGCTGGCCTCGACCCTTCGCGGTCGCATCCGATGGCCGCTCGGCCAGATCACGGGCCGCAATACCGTGCGTCAGACGCCGGCCAGCGCCGTGGCGTCTCCGACGGACGCAGCAGCTCGCGGCTGGTGGACCCCCTGGCTCGCGATGAGCCTCCCGTTTGCCGTGACCGTAGCTTTTATGGTCGTCGCCGGCGGGGTGAGCGGAGAGGTGCGGTACCTGCGACTCGCGGTCGCAATCGCCGGCGCTCTCGCTCTGCTCAACGTGGTCGGCGTCGCCGTTGCCACCCGCATCGGCTCTGCCTGGCAGCGCGTTGATACCCAGTTTCGGTTCCGCGGATTGCTCTTTGCCGCCGCGATCGTCTCGGGACTTGTGTCGCGACTCATCGGGCTCTCCCCTCCTCTGGTGACTGGCACGCTCATCGGTATGCGCCCCGACCCCACAGCGGCCGTGCACAAAAGGGCGATCGTGGGCCTCATACAGGGGGGAACCGTTCTCGCGCTCGGGCTCGCTGGGTGGCTGAGTTACCTCGCAATGGGACCCGTCGTGGGATTCTGGCCTTCGTTATTCAGCGAGTTCTTCGCCGCACTGTGCCTCGTCGGTCTCGGCTCAGCGGTGATGCTGCTAGCCCCCGTCGGCGGGCTACCAGGACGAGTCGTCTACGAGTGGCATCGCTGGGCATGGTTCGGCATCGCGTTTGTCGTAGCGACTATCGCGTTCGCTGTGCTGCTGGGCGGGGCATCTGCGCGCTTCCCCCTCGGCACGCTTCTCATGATGGCCGGCGGAGTCGCCGCGCTCTGCATCGGCGGGTGGGCCTACTTCAGCTTTGTCGCCCGTCCCGCCTCGGAGCCGAATCGGGTCAGACCGCTTCGATGAGCTGCGGGCCGTCGTTGCGCACGCTGTTCACCTGACGCGACACCGCATAGAAGTCGAGATCGTTCGCCACCTCGAGCGATGTGAGCTCAAGCATGCGCAGAGCATTGTCGACGCTGAGGTGGTCACCGAGCCAATCGTCAACGCTCTCCGGGGTGAGGAACGACGGCATGCGGTCGTGCACCTCGCCGGGGGCAACATGCGCGTCACGGGTCACGATCGCCATGGCAAGGTGCCACCGTTCAGGGTCGTCCTTGGGGCGCGAACGGTCGAGCCATGGCCGGATAATGCCCGCCATCATCATGTCTCCACCGCCGGGCCGATGCACAAAATACGGCTGCTTGCCATCCGGGGTCACCTGCCACTCGTAGTAGCCGAGGGCGGGAACAATGCAGCGGTGGGACGCAAATGCCGACGAAAACAGGCCGTTGCTCGCCACTGTTTCGACTCGGGCATTGATGATGGGCTTGCCCCCACCAAACGTCGGCGACGATGGCGGAACGATCCCCCAGCGAACGCCAGCGATCTCCCTCACCCCATCGCGCTGCCGGATGACGGGGACAACCGTCGTGGGAGTCACGTTGTAGCTCGGCCGCCAGTCGCGGAAGTCGCCGCCGCGCGCAACGTATTCCTGGATGAGATCGTCGGTCTCTTTGTTCATCGCGAATCGCCCGCACATGCGCGTAACGCTACGCCCCGCGACCGACACGACGCTATGCGGTGCTCTGCCTCACCACGAGTTCCGGCTTGAGGCCGAGCGCTCGGCCCTTACGCGTCGCGGCGCTTCACCAGAACCAGCGCCGCCGCGAGAACTATCGCATCCCACGCCGCGAGCACGCCGAAGGCTCCCCAGCCGTTGAGCGTGATGCCCTGCTGTACCGGGGCCGGAGCGCTTTCGCCCACGAAGGTGAAGAGCGACCCGCCTGCGATTTGCGGGAGCAGCGCGTAGACATTGGTCACCCACTCGGCCTGCGTCAGAGCTGCGAGCAGCTGCAAGATCAGGGGGGCCACCATGATGAGCCCGAGCACCGTCGCCAATGCTCCTGCGGTGCTCCGCAGCATCGTTCCGAAGCCGAAGGCAAGGAGGGCGATCATCGTGACATAGACGGCGCCGCCGAGCATCGGCATGAACACTGAGGAATCTGTTAGCTGCACCTCGACGCCCTTGCCCTCCAGGATCGGCCAGGTCACGAGGGCGGCGAGCCAGATGCCCACGGACGTTGCCACGAACGTCGTCGACGCGAGCACGGCCGCCTTAGCCGCTATCGCCCCCGTTCGCTGAGGAACCGCGGCGAACGTCGAGCGGATCATCCCCGTCGAATACTCCCCCGTGATGATGAGGGAGCCAAGAACGGCGACGATCAACACGACGACGTTGAGGCCGCCGGTGCTGAGCGAAACGACCAGTGATCGGGCCGCGTCCCCCGTGACGGGCATGCCCCCGAAGTCGCTGAGCGCGGCCACGAGCAGACCGACGCCGACGATCAGCAGGATGAGAAGCCCGTAACACCACACGGTGGAGCGCACCGTGCGCAGCTTGATCCACTCCGCGCGGAGAATTCCTGCCGCGCTGAGGCCGCGTCGTTTGATCGGTGCCGCGATGGTTGCTGTCGACATCATGCGGACACCTCCGACTTGTACTCGATCTCGTCCTGAGTGAGGGCAAGGTAGGCCTGCTCGAGGCTGCCCTTCACTGGGGTGAGTTCATGTAGTTCTACACCGGCGCGGAACGCCGCCTCCCCCACGCGCTCGGCACCGATTCCGGCGATCGAAAGCGCGCCGTCCGGCAACTGCGTAACCGCGACATCCGGGCCAGCGATCGCCTCGATGAGCACGCTGGCCGACGGTGTACGCACCGTAACTCGGTTGCTCGCTGCCCTGTCGGTGAACTCCTCCATCGGCGCATTGGCGAGCACACGGCCCCGGCCCAGGATCACGACATGATCGGCCGTGAGAGCCATCTCGCTCATGAGGTGGCTTGAGAGAAAGACCGTGCGCCCCTGCGATGCGAGATACCGAGTTAGCTGGCGGACCCACAGCACCCCGTCGGGATCCAGGCCGTTGACCGGCTCATCCAGAATGAGAGTCTGCGGGTCGCCGAGCAGCGCAACGGCGATGCCTAGCCGCTGCCCCATGCCGAGCGAGAATCCGCCGACACGCTTCGACGCGACCTTCTCGAGCCCCGTCATTTCGATCACCTCATGAACACGAGACTTGGCAATCGAATGCGTTGCGGCGAGTGCCAGCAGGTGGTTGTAGGCGCTGCGACCGGTGTGCACGGCCTTAGCCTCGAGCAGGGAGCCGACCTGGTGGAGTGGATCATGGTGGCTCGCATATGGCTTGCCATTCACCGTGACCCGTCCCGATGTCGGGCGGTCGAGCCCCACGATCATGCGCATGGTCGTGGACTTGCCGGCACCGTTCGGCCCGAGAAAGCCGGTAACAACCCCCGGCTTCACGGTAAACGAAACGTCGTCCACGGCCAGCTTGGCGCCGTACCTCTTGCTCAAGTTTTCGATTTCGATCACCGCCCAACATTACGGACAGCACACAGTCGAAACATCGTCCTTGAGGATGATCTCGCCGAGGCGTTCCAGAGGTCGGCGAACGCTCCGGTTCTATACGTCGTCAGACGGCATGAGGTACCAGAGCGCGAGATAGATGATGATCGCGCTGCCGAAGAAAAGCGACGCCACTACCGTGACGACGCGCACCGCGCCGGGGTCCCAGCCGAAGTACCGCGCCACTCCAGCGCAGACCCCGGCAAGCATGCGTCCGTTTTGTGGTCGAGTGAGTTTCATGATTCGACTATTGCACGACATCTGCGACGGGCGAAGACGAGTACTCGGCCTTTCCAGTGGCACGCCAATGCACTGAATGCATTCGGCGAGCGGGAGCTCCCTGTCCAAGTTCTTCGGTTGGGTCGACCGCCGTCGTCGTCCAGTCGAGTCGCAGCCCGTGAACGGCGAACTCCGCCTCAGAGGCGCACGCTGAAACGACTTCACCCGGTGGTGTAACGGCGAGCAGACACGGTTTACCTGCGCGCGACATCGCCACAAAGACCCTCCGTTGTTCTCCGAACTCCGGTGAGAGCTCGCCGAACATCGCACGGGTGGACTCCCCGATGATCGTCGCCGGCAGCGTGGTCGGAAAGATGTCGGCGCTCGTCTGCGGGGCTTCGAAACGCAAGTACGCGGGATGCTCCGGTTCCCCCATCCCGTCGATGCCGTCATCGTCAGGGTCGGCGGAAGCAATGGGTGCGCCGCTCGAAGCAGGTCCGAGGTATCCGCCCGCCCTGGGGGCGATCGCCTCCTGCCGTGGGGCGAACCCGAAGCCGATGCCCACCCCTGCGCCGATACCCAACACGAGAGCGACTGCCACCAGCGCCAAGAGTTCTCGCCGCCGATGCCGAGCGCGGCCGGGCAGTGCGTCGCTATCAGATTCAGCCGCAGGTGCAGGTGCATCCGCATGATCCGGTCTCGGGATGCTCATCGCGACAACGGTCTCGGAAGGTTCGTTGACAGGCTGTCTACCCGACTCCCCGACCGCTTGAGCCGAAGCATCCTGCGACTCTGTGAGCTGCCGAAGCCGTTCTACGGTTTCGGCATCGGGGCGCGCACCCCGGGAATAGACCAGACGCCGCAATTCTGCGAGCCTGTCGCCATCATCCATTCGAACCCCCGCATCCGTGGAGCCATGATGACATACGCGAGAATTATTCCGTGCGTTGTCAGCCCAGGGATGCGGCGTCGCAGCCGAACACTAGCGTCGGATTGTTGGTGCCCCCGCAGGGATTCGAACCCTGACTGTGACGATTTTAAGTCGTCTGCCTCTGCCGGTTGGGCTACGGGGGCATGAAGCGGCCTGAACCGCTTCGGCTGGTGCCCCCGCAGTCTACTTGCGGGTTGCGGCAGCCTTGGGACGGGCGGCGTATTCCTCGAACACGGCACGCGGGTTCTCGCGAGCGATGATGCCCACGGTGTCGCGACGCACGAAGAACGAGATGATCCAGTTGCCGAAGACGCGAATCTTGCGCTCCCACATGGGCATGGCGAGACCGTGGTAGCCGCGGTGCATCAACCAGGCAAGGACGCCCTTGATGGAGAGCTTGCCCGCCTGGAAGACGCCGTGCCCGATGCCGAGACCGGCGACAGCGCCCATGTTCTTGTGGAAGTACTCGCGCGGCTCATCGCCACGCAGGCTGCCGACGATGTTCTTGCCGAGGAGCTTGCCCTGGCGAACGGCGTGCTGAGCGTTCGGAACGCACATTCCGGCAACTCCGCCACCGCTTAGGTCGGGGACCGCGGTCGCATCCCCAGCGCCCCACACATCAGCGACAACCTCGCCGTCCTCAGTGCGGGCACGGAGGTCGGCGCCGAGGCGGAGACGGCCACGCTCTTCGAGGGGAAGGTCGGTGTTGCGCAGGACGGGGTGTGCCATGACACCGGCGGTCCAGACGATCAGGTCGGTCTCGAAGCGCTCGCCCGTCGACGTCTCGATCACGCCGTCAACTGCAGAGGTGAGCTGGGTGTCGAGGTGAATCTGCGCGCCACGCTCGGCGAGGTTCTTGATGACCCACTTGCTCGTCTCGAGCGAAACCTCGGGCATGATGCGCCCCATGGCCTCGATGAGGTGAAAGTGAGTGTCGTCGAACGACAGCGTGGGGTACTGCTTGAGGAGTGCGCTCGCAAGGCTGCGCAGCTCGCCGAAGACCTCGATGCCGGCGAAACCGCCGCCGACCACCGTGAAGGTGAGCAGGCGGTCGCGGGCGGGCCCTGCAGGAAGGACGGATGCCTTCTCAAAGTTGGCGGTGACGCGGTCGCGAATGGCGGCCGCTTCTTCAATGGTCTTGAGGCCGAATGCGCCATCGGCGATACCGGGGATCGGGAACGTGCGGGTGATCGCACCAGCCGTCATCACGATGATGTCGTAGGAGAACTCCCACGGCTCGCCGACCTCAGGGGTCAGCGTCGCGGTCTTGGTGGCGTGGTCAACAGCCGTCACGCGCGCCGCGATTACGTTCGTCGTCTTGAGGTGCCGGCGCAGTGGCACAACCGCATGACGCGGCTCGACAGTGCCCGCCGCAACCTCGGGGAGGAAGGGCTGGTAAGTCATGTACGGCAGCGGGTCAACTACCGTGACTTCTGCTTCACCGGAGCGCAGTTGCTTCTCCAGCACGCGCGCAGTGTAAAAACCGGCATATCCGCCGCCGACAATCAAGATTTTTGGCACAATTTCAATTCTACTACCTGCGAGTGGTGCCTCTGACCTGCCGCCAGGTGCCCCACGCGAGTGCCGCCGCTGCAGCGCCGAAGATCGTGAACACCACGAGGGGGATGCCGACAAACCTCAGCTGTTCCGCCGAGGGCAACACTGTGCCGAGCGGGCTTTCTGCTGCCGCCCGTGAATCGGGGATCGGCACCGGGTCTGGCACGACCGGTGTTGGCGTGGGGATTGGCTCGGCATCCGCCCTGCGGTAGAGCCTGATCCAGTCGGCGAGGAGGCCAGCAGGATTGTCATCGACCGCAGGCACGAATCCCGAGACCGCACGCTTCGCGTCGAAGAGGCCGTGACCATAGATCGGGCTGAGCTGAGCTCCCCCGACGGGTCGAGCGGTTGCCGTGATTCTGTTGATGACGTTGCCAGCATCAAGCTCTGGATGCGCTGACCGCACCAAAGCAGCGAGGCCCGCAACGATCGGGGCCGCGCCGCTCGTGCCGCTCCACGTCGAGTAGCCCCCGCCTGGGGTGGCGCCCACAAGTTCTTCGCTGGGCGCCGCGACCGAAATCGTGATGCCCTGAGACGACGCGTCGAAGCTCGCGGAACCCTGCCGATCTACCCCGGCCACGGTCAGAACGCCCGGCATGGTAGCGGGCGCCCCCACCTGAGTGGTGCCGCTGCCACGGTTTCCCGCAGCCGCCACAATCACGACATCGCGCTGCATCGCATAGAGAAACGCGTCGTCCCACGATTCTGGCCATTCGAGGGTGTTGCGGGTGAGAGACATATTGATAATGTCGGCGCCGTTATCGACGGCCCACCGCACGGCTGCGGCGACCTGATCATCCGACGGCACGGTACCTACCCCGAACCCGACGGATACCGACAGGATGCTCGCCTCGGGGGCCACACCGATAATGCCGCCACCCTGGCCGTCGCCGCGGCCCGCCAGAAGCGATGCGACCATCGTGCCGTGCTCACGACTGGCGTAACCCACGGGAGTCTGGCCATCCGACGAGCCGACCCCAGAAACATCCGAGCCGCCCACGACGGCCCCGGCCAGATCGGGGTGACTACCGTCGACGCCCGTGTCGATCACCGCAACCGTGACCCCATCGCCCTTCGATGTCTGCCACGCCTCGGTTATGCCGTAGTCGGCAAGCCAATACTGGCGATCCCGGATGCTATCCGCAGTCGCGGGAGCAACCGCCAGCAGCGAAGACCCCAGCACCGACGCGACAACGACGCCGCCGGCTACCGCGGCAGCGAGGCGACGGCGAGACAGCGTCATCGCGCGTCTGGTGCGGAACCGTCGGTGGTGCTGTTGGCAGGCTCGGCGTCGTAGTCGGCGCACTCGCACACATCGGGCGACCAGGCCGCACGCTCGAGAGCAAGGTCGCCGATGGGGTTGACTCCGGGCCCAGCGGCGAGCGAGTGCCCGACCAGGGCGTGAAGGCATTTGACGCGGGTGGGCATGCCTCCGGCGGAAACACCGGCGATCTCCTCGACGTGCTCAATGCTTTCGCGGTCCGCGAGGAACGCCTCGTGCGCGGCACGGTAGGCATCGGCCACGTCGCCCTCGAGCAGGGCAGCAAGTTCGGTCATCACACCGTTCGCCTCCAGGGTGGAGACGGCGGCCGTAGCGGCCGGGTGGCATAGGTAATAGAGGGTGGGGAACGGCGTGCCGTCAGCCAGGCGCGGCTTGGTCGACACCACGGTGGGCGCGCCGCAGACACAGCGCGCCGAAATGCCGATCACGTCGCGAGCGGGGCGGCCGAGCTGGAGAGACACAATGCGAATGTCCTCTGCCGTTGGCGGGTCAAAGGGAGGGGTTGCCACTATCCAGCACCGCCCTCGATGACGGGAGCATCCAGGTCTGCGGGAACCGCATCCGTAAGCCCTGCCGTGAAAACCGATGACAGCATCATGCTGACCCAGTCGACCTCGGTCGTCTGCAATGTGGCGCTGATGGGAACCTCCGAAGTTGTTGATACCGTCTGGCCGTCATCAATGACCAGATAGCTAAATTCGCCCGGCTTCACGTAATAGAGACGCTCGCGAGCCTGTGCCTCGACATAGCTGGGGTCATCCCAGCGGGCCACATCCTGCTTGAGGTCTTCTACGAGATCTTTCTGAGCCTCGACCTCGGCGGCGAGAGTCGCCCGTTCGTGCTGCTGCTCGGCGAAGATGCGCAGCGACGGCGCCAACACCACAACGAACACGATCAGCATTCCGAGCGAGAGCATCGTGAAGCCAGATAGCCGGATGCCTCGGAGCCACGATGATGCGCCGCCCTGCGCGGGCAGGTCCACCGCGAGGCGGGTGACGCGGGGCTTCGAGGGCATGCTCAAAGCCTAACTTGCCCCGGCTGCAAAGCAGCGTTGCCCCCGGCGGCCGGGGCGCGCGGGGGGAC
>NZ_JBACFR010000251.1:0-8488 GCF_056262345.1 Homoserinimonas sp. | reverse complement strand
GGATGCTTCAACCAGCCGCCGATGGCCTGCATCAGGTATCCGCGAAAGACGTATTCCTCCGCCGTTGCCTGCACCGGCACCAACAGCAGGGTCACGATGATGAGCGCAACCGTATTCGCGCCGATCTGCGGGCCGACAATCTCCTCCCCGAACAGCGGCGGAATGGCGAACAGCTGCAGGCCGAAGGTGACAGCGAAGACCACGACCGCAGGAAGGGCAAGCCGCCCCAACCAGCCCCAGCGCAGTCGCCCGGCCACCGACGAGATAAGACCCAGGGGCCTCGGCCCCATGATGAGCCGGGCCAGGATGATCGACGGCAGCATGAGCGCGACAGTAGCGAGCGAGAACGCCAAGATCACCGGCTGCGAGTTGTCGATCGTTCCTTCGAAGAGCAGCGTCTCGAATTGCGCGGCGACGCCGCCCACGTCAAGGAACGAGGCGATCAGCATCGCCACCGTGATGATCACGGTGAACACCACATAGATGCCCAAGGCGATCAGCCCCGTGACAATTGCCTTCCACCAGGCGTATTTGGGGGCGGAGCGAGCAAGGCGATGAAAGGCGTAGTTCACGCCATGAGCCTACCCGCGGGTGCCCTAGAACCGTCAGATGGAATACGTGCCAGGGTCCACGAAAAACTGACGGTCGAACTCATGCACGGGAGCGATCGGCCGCGGAACCGCGGGGCTCCCCACGAGCAGAGACTTAGGAGGCGCATCCTTGAGCACAACGGCTGCAGCACCGACGACGCTTCCCGCGCCCAGAACGACCGGGCCGAGCACCGAGGCTCCCGCACCCACCGTGACGTGGTCGCCCAGCGTGGGATGGCGTTTGGCCCGCTCCGATGACCGACCCCCCAGGGTGACCCCGTGATAGAGCATGACGTCGTCGCCGAGTTCCGCAGTCTCGCCGATGACGACGCCCATGCCGTGGTCGATAAAAAAGCGTCGGCCAATGGTGGCGCCGGGATGAATCTCAACGCCCGTGAGAAAGCGGGCGAATTGAGAAACGGCACGGGAGATGAAGTACCAACGCCAGCGCCACAGAATGTGCGCGATGCGATACCACCACACCGCGTGCAGACCCGAGTAGAGCCAGAACACTTCGGCGTTGCTGCGCGCCGCAGGATCGCGCAGGCGCGCTGTTGCAACATCCTCACGGATGCGGGAGACGACGCTCATCGCGCCGCTCCCGCCCGTGACATTCGAGGAGAAAGAGGGTCGGACACTAGTCCTGCAGGTGCTCGAACAGGATCGTGGAGAGGTAACGCTCACCGAAGTCGGGGACGACCACAACGATGGTCTTGCCTGCGTTCTCGGGGCGCTTGGCGACCTCGACTGCGGCGCTCACGGCCGCACCAGACGAGATGCCCACAAAAATGCCCTCTTCGACGGCGAGGCGACGCGCAAAATCGAGCGAAGCATCCAGTGAAACGTCGATGACCTCGTCATATACCTCGCGGTTGAGCACGTCGGGCACGAAGTTCGCGCCGAGGCCCTGAATCTTGTGAGGACCAGCCTTACCTTCGCTCAGCAGCGGGGAGTCGACAGGCTCGACCGCGATGACCTGCACCTCTGGCTTGCGCTCCTTGAGCAGGGTTCCGGCGCCCGTGATGGTGCCGCCCGTGCCGATGCCGCTGACCAGGATGTCGATGGCGCCATCGGTGTCGGCCCAGATCTCTTCACCGGTGGTCTTGTAGTGGATGGCCGCGTTGGCCGGGTTGCCGAACTGATCGGCCCACACGGCACCGGGGGTGTTCTCGACGATCTCCTTGGTCTTCTCGACCGCGCCGCGCATCCCCTCGCTTCCCGGGGTGAGCACAATCTCCGCACCGAACGCGCGGATCACCGAGCGACGCTCGCGGCTCATGGTGTCGGGCATCACGATGATGACCTTGTATCCGCGGGCAGCGCCCACCATAGCCAGGGCGATTCCGGTGTTACCGCTGGTTCCCTCGACGATGGTGCCGCCGGGCTTGAGAGCTCCGGATGCTTCTGCCGCGTCGATGATGGCCGCACCGATACGGTCCTTCACGCTGTTGGCGGGGTTGTAGAACTCGAGCTTGGCAAGCACTGTTGCCCCAGCTCCCTCCGTCACCTTGTTCAGGCGAACGAGAGGGGTGTTTCCGATGAGCTCGGTGACGTTGTTATAGATACGGGCCATGATCTCGTTACTCCCTGAAGGCTTGTGGGTATGTGTTCACCTTAAAGCCCAGCGCTCAATGGGCCCAAAATATTTCATCACGCGCAACGAAACCCGGTCCGCTGCACCGCAGCGGGCCGGGTTTCTGCTGTCTGGCCTATCCGAAGAGCCACTCGAGGTAGGCCCTCAGCTCCGCTGCCACGTCTTCGAGCGCCGCAACGATCGTGCCGATGATGCCCGGCTTCGCGGCTGCCTTGACGACCCGGCCGGCCGACGTGGCGGAACCATCCGTGTAGCCATCCTTCGAGGCGGTGACCGTGACGGTAAGCGTCGTGGAAGCATCCGCTGCCACGAGCTTGTACCTCTCGCCGGTGGCGCCCGCGATCGGCTGGCCGTTGCGGTTCCACTGGTAGGCGTAGGTGACCCCACTCACGCTCCAGCGCCCCTCGTTCACGCTCACGGTCTTGCCGACCCGCAGCGCACCCGTAATGAGGGGCACCTTCGTGTTTTCGATGGCCTCCTGCGCCGCCTCAACCTCGATCGGCACCTCGACTACGGTTCCCGTCTCCGGCACGGTCACGGTGAGTACCTGTGGACCACTGACACCCGCCGGGACGGTGATTGTGACGCTGGCCCTGCCCTGCTCATCGGTCGTGTCGACGATGGTCGGATCGATGGCCGCAGTGCCCAGCACGGTGTCCCCGAGGGCAACCTCGACGGTGGCCTGAGTCGGACCACCGCGACTGAAGAGCAGCGAGGAGAGATTCAGCGTCACCTGGTCGCCCACGGCATACGGGCCGGGCGCCGAGAAGACCACACCGACAGCCCGCTGCTCGTAGTCGACCTCGACCACGGGGTTAGCCGTGAAGTAGTCGACCATCGCTTGCAGATCGACCCGGCCGGAGTCTGCCGCGCCCGTCGCCTGCGCAAAGGTGCCGAAGTTATCGCCACCCGCTGCAAGGAACGAGTTGGCAACGACCTTGTAGTTTGCCGTTGGGTCGATCGGTTCGCCGTTCACCGTGATGGAGGTGATGTGCGAGCCCACCGCTGCGGTGGGGTCGTAGGTGTACTCGAGCGAGGCAGAAACACCGAGCTTGAGGAACGGTCGCTGAGCACCGGCGGGCTGCCACTGCTCCTCGAGCACGCTCTTGATCTGGGCTCCCGTGAGGGTGAGGGTCGTGAGCGTGTTGGCGAACGGTTGCACTGCGGCCGCCTCGGCGTAGGTTACGTTGCCATCCGGATCATTCGGCCCGGTCGAGCCATAAACCAGGTCGGCCCGTAGACCGCCCGGGTTCATGAAGGCGATTTCGGTAGCGGCATCCGCAGTAGCCCACAGCTGCACGTCGGCGACGAAGTTGCTGAGCGTCGACTCGCCACCGCGGTTCTCGGGGAACGGGGTGGTTGCCGTCGGGTTCTGCACTGCGCGGAACATCGACTCCTCGATTTCGCCGACCTTGACCGCGCCCTGCACGGCCGCGACGGCAACAGCATCCGCCACAATCGCCGCAACCTCGGGGTCGGGGGTGAACCCGGCGATCGGCAGCACCTCGCCTGCGAAGGCGAGGATCTCCTTGGTCACCGGGTCGACGCTCAGGTCGAGGTGCCCATAGTTGGCGCCGTACTGGCCCGCCGAAATCACCAGACGCGGGCGCTCCATGCCAGGGACCGTGACCTCGTGGTCGTAGGCAAGGTGCGTGTGGCCAGAGACGATCGCCGAGACCTCCGGGCTGATGCCCATGACGATCTGGCCGAAGGCCGAGTCGTCGGTTGCCGAGGCGATGTTGGTCGTGGCGGCTCCCTCGTGGACGAGCAGAACGAGAACGTCCGCCTCGCCATTGGCCACGTCACCATCCTGCAGATAGTCAGCGACTCGATTGACCTCGGGCACGATCGAACGGACCTCAAGAGTTGCGATGCCTGCCGGGCTCACGAGCTCCGGCAGCGCCTCCGTGACCGCGCCGATAAATCCGACCGTGACTCCTTCGAACTCCTGCACGAAGTACTCGTCGTAGGCCGGTTCATTCGTGGCTCGGTCATAGAGGTTGGCCGCAAGGTAGGGCCAGTCGGCCGCATCGAGGATGCGGTCATCAACGTCGGCGCGTCCCTGGTCGAACTCGTGGTTGCCGAACGAGCTCGTGTTGAGCCCAATCTCGTTGAGCACGTCGATCGTGGGTTGGTCGTTCTGGATGAACGACGTGAAGGTGGATGCTCCGATGAAGTCGCCAGCGCCCACGAACGTGGTGTTGGCGTTGAGCGCCCGCCAGTAGTTGACCATTCCGCCCATCTGGGCCGCTCCCGGAACTCCGCTGCCCGCCTCGAGCCGACCGTGGAAGTCGTTCACCGTGAGGATCTCAATCTCGACGGGAGCGATTTCGCTGCTGACGCCGACGACGATGGGGTCATGGTCGCTTGAGCGATAAACGGTCCCGGCCTCAGAGGCCGCGAACTCGTACCCGCGGTCAGACCACTCTGGCGAGTTGATCGTCCAGACGCCAGCACCTGTGATGTAGTTCGCGAGCGACGGGGAGGCGAACACGTGGTCAAGAGAGCCGAGCTCGCCGTCGAACGTGTAGGTGTATTGCCCATCGGTCTTGTCAGCAACGAGGTCTGAGAACCCCGCATCGGTCAGAACCTGAGCGGGGTCTTCTTCTGAATAGGCGTTGAAGTCTCCGATGAGGAAGACATCCGCCGACTTAGCTGGGTCGGCCGCGATCGAGTCGGAGAACGTCAACAGACGCTGCGACATGGCAACCCGCTCCGCGTTGAAGCGACCCTGCCCATCCGCCGGTTCTGCTCCATCGCCGCTCTTGGACTTGAAGTGGTTCGCCACAACGGTGAACACCTTGCCCGTGTCGTTTGACTCGAAGGTCTGCGCGACCGGCTTGCGGGCGATATCCCACACGGCGTCGAGGTCGGTGAAGCTCGCCCCGACGGGTGTGACCGCCGCCGGCTTATAGATGATCGCGCTAGCGATGAAGTCGGTGATAGCGGCATTGTTGAGCTCTGCGGGAGTGGCCGCATAGGCCCATGTGCCAGCACCGGCTGCGGCGTTGAGACCGTCGACCAGGTCGGCGAGCGCCTCATCGAGCGGCTCCCCGAGCTTGACCGAATTCTCGATCTCCTGCAGCGCCACCACATCGGCGCCGAGCCCGTTAATGGCCGCCACGATCTTGGACTTCTGCACAGCAAACTCTTGGGCCGTCTCGGCACCGCGGGCCTGCGAGTTCACGCTCGACAGTGTCGTGAAGTAGTTGTAGACGTTGAACGCGCCGACCTGGAAGTCGCCGCCAACCTCGGGAGCCGTCGCTGGGCGGGCGTTCTCACCGTTGAACGTGGGCTTGAGCGCTGCTGGGCTCGCATCGTTGATGGGCACCGTCGGCTGCAGACGCCAGTCGTCGAAGCCATACGAGAGCACATACGGCGTCGCGAACGACACGGTGTCGCCGTTGCGCACAACGGTGTCTGCCGTGAAGAACGGCTGAGTGCCCGGGTGGCTCGCGTTGCTGATCTGGATGCTGTAACCGTCGTCAAGCAGGATGCGATTGGCCCGGTTGGCCGCGGTAATGGCGGTGGCCGCTGGCCCAGCATCCGTCGTCTCCGTGCTCTTGACCGCCAAGGCTCCCGCGTTGAGCCACAGGGTGCCGAAGTTGAAAAGCTGGTGACTGGAACTCACGAGGTAGTTGCCGGTCGGAACAACGAGCTGGCTCTCGAGGGCCTCTCGCGCGTCGCCAACGGCGGTGTCGGGCATCGGGGTGCCGGCCGGAACTCCGACGGCCGCAGTGACCAGCTCTGTTGCCGCGGCTGTCGTTGCGGCAATCTGCGTCTGGCCGAAGTTCTCGCTCGCGGTGCCCGTGACCCGCACGAGATCGCCGATCGCCACACCGGGGTTGGCCGCGTTCAGATACACGAAGATGCCGTCGGAGGCACCAGGCGTCGCATCCGCCGCCCCGCCGGAGCCCGCCGTTTGGATGACCATGCCGCGGTAGTTGCTGACGCCGCGGTAGTCGGCGGTGACGACTCCCTCAACGGTGACGACGGAACCCGCGAGCGGAGTCGCTGCCCCCGTGCCCTGCACTTCGGCGATCGTGTGAGTCACGTCTACGGCGGATGCCGACGTGGCCCCGAGCCCCGAGAAGATGAGGGCTAGGGCACTGAGAGAAGCGACGGCAGCGAGCCGACCCCTCCGTGATGCGCGTGGTTCAGGGGCCGAGTCGGCAGGCTGCTTCATATGCGTCTCCCACTTAGACGTGCGCCACTTCACCGGAACGCACGAGGTCTACCCCCTTTTGGGGGACGAGACTGACGATATCCCAGCAAATTGCCAGTTCCAAGCGCTCATATGTTGCGGTTACCGGGTGTTCACCCGAAAGACACCCCGCTACTTAGGATTCGTAGCCTCGCGGGTTCGCCGACTGCCACGCCCAAGCATCCCGGCAGGCATCCTCCAGCGAACGAGTCGCCCGCCAGTGCAGCTCGCGGTTGGCCTTGTCGACGTTGGCATAGGTTGCGGCCGCGTCCCCGGGGCGAGGGGGCACGATTTCATACGGAATCTGATGCCCCACGACGGCGGAGTAGGCGGCGATCAGCTCAAGAACGCTCGTGCCGCGACCCGTTCCGAGGTTGTAGGCCTCGACTCCCGGCGCCAGCGTGGCGAGGGCCGCAACGTGCCCCGTCGCGAGATCCATCACGTGCACATAGTCGCGCACCCCGGTGCCATCGGGCGTGTCATAGGTGTCGCCAAAGACGGAGACGCGGTCGCGCCGACCCCCGGCGACCTGGCTCACGAACGGCATGAGATTGTTGGGAACCCCGAGTGGGTCCTCGCCGATCAGGCCACTCGGATGATTGCCGACGGGGTTGAAGTAGCGCAAGATCGCCACCTGCAGGTCGGGGTCAGACGCCGCGACATCCACCAAGATCCGCTCGATGATCGCCTTGCTGCGGGAGTATGGGTTGGTTGCCGCAAGGCCGGTCGGAGCGGTCTCGATGAGGGGCAACGTAATGGGCTCCTCATAGGCGGTGCCCGACGAGCTGAACACAAAACGGGAGACGCCGTGGCGTTTCATCGCCGCCAGCAGCTCGAGCGTGCTGTCGATGTTGTTGCGGTAGTACTCGAGCGGTTGGGCGACGGATTCGCCGACCGCCTTAAAGGCCGCCAGATGGATGACGGCGTCGACGGGATGCTCCGCCAGAACCTGGTCCGCCTGGCCGGGGTGCGAGAGGTCCGCCACGACAAGGGGGATGCTCGCACCGGTGATCTGCTCGACCCGGCGCACTGCTTCGGCGCTGCTGTTGGAGAGGTCATCCGCGATGACAACACTGTGCCCTTGCTCGATGAGCTCGACGGCAACATGGGTGCCGATGTACCCGGCACCTCCGGTCAGCAGGACTTTCACGAGGCTCCGTCGGTCGAGGTTGTTAGTGCTCTCCCGATCTTACGGCGGCGGGTTTGGGCGAAGCGCTTGAGCTCCCCTCGAACTGGGGGCGATCCATCCCGACGCAACGCCTCGGGCCGCGATATATCAAAATAGGCTGGAGGGATGATCCGAACTCATACCCGCCGAGCGCTCGCGCTCGCGCTCTCCCTCACCCTCGGGGCAGGAATGGTCGTTGCGACCGCGCCCGCCGCCATCGCTGTGCCCATCAACTGCACTCTGAGCAACCTGACCGCATCAGCCGGCACCCTCGCCCCGGCCTTCGATCCCTCCATCAGGGAATACGAGATCACGGTCCCCAACTCCACCACCTACTTTTCATTCACACCGACCGCGGGCGACCCTGCCGCCACCATCACGACATGGAACGGCGACGCTGGGGCTGTCACCCCCAGCGGAACCGGGACGACGCCGTCGTGGCTGCGGGTCGGCGCCAACATCATGACCGCGACGGTCGCGGTGCCGGGCGGCGGACCAAGCGTGCAGTACACGCTCACCGTGACGAAGGTCCCTGCGCCGCCCCCCGCCTACGATCTGAGCCTGAGCAGCCTCGCTGTCTCGCAGGGAAGCCTCAGCCCCTCCTTCGACCCCGCGACCACGTCGTACTCGGTCGATGTGCCGTATGAGACCAAGACCCTGGACTTCGTGCTTGGCTCGGTACCTGCCGAATACGGGCTCACACTGAGCGCCAGCATGCCGGTCGACGCCATGACCGTGAGACTTGCCGCATCCGGCACGCTCGCATGGATCACCGTCACGGCCCCCGACAGTACCTCCCGAACGTATTGGGTCACCATCACGCGCGGCCCGGCCCCCACCGCCGACGTCGCTCTCGCCAACCTCGAGCTCTCCGTAGGCACGCTCACCCCCGCCTTCGACCCCTCCATCACGAACTACACGGCGACGGTTCC
>NZ_JBACFR010000250.1:0-7029 GCF_056262345.1 Homoserinimonas sp. | reverse complement strand
TAAGCGAATAGAGCAGCGCCCCAGATAATCCATGAACGCCGAGAGTTCACGCCACGCCTTTCATTTGTCGATCCCTCGACGTAAATTCACTCGACGCGACTAGCGGTCGGAACCTTCATCATCATTTCGGGGACGAGACGCAAGAAACTTCTCAAGCTCGGCGGCGATCTCATCTGCCGTCGGGAGCTCACCATCCTCATCCGTCAGGGGTGAGGGAAGGGAATTGCCCTCCATATACGCGTCATGCCGCTCCTCGAGGGCGCCAACAAGACGAGCCAGTTCGAGGTTCTCCCCCACCTGATCGTCGATGCGGGCCACAAAGTCGCGCCCGTCCTGACGGAGACTGTCGGTCGGGAAAATGAGCCCGGTGGCGGCGGTCACGCACTCAAGTGCCTTGACTGCGGCATCCGGATACTCCGTATCCGCCAGGTAGTGAGGAACAAGCAGCACGAATCCGCAGACCGATTCGGCCGATTCATACAGGGCGTGCTCCACCAGGTGCAGCACATTGGCCGGCACATGGGTATGCGGCCGCCACACGGACATCGACTCAATGAGTTCCGTGCGGTTGCCGCTCACCGTTACGCCGATGGCGCGGGTGTGAGGAACCGGCATAGGGATCGCGTGGACCCACGTCGTAGAGAGAGCACCGAATCGCTCGACCAGCCCGAGCACCGCAGCAACGAAACGCTCCCATTGAAAGTCGGGCTCGTACCCGGAGAGAAAGAGAAACTGCTGTCCGACATCGTCGGTAACCAGGTCGAGCGAGAGCCGTGCCGGGCGATAGTTGTCCAGGTGATCCTGGTCGAAATAGATCATGGGGCGGCGTGCGCGATAGTCGAGAAGCTCGTCGTTCTCGAACAGGGCGATCGTCTCGAAATCGAGCGACTCCCTCAGGTACTCGCTGAACTGTGAGATGGCGGAACCGGCATCGGCAAATCCCGTGAGCGCCGCGACGAGGGGCAGCCCCGCCGGCACGGATACACCGCCGGCGAGTTCATAGAGGCCCTCAGGAACTTTCATACTCCAATGCTAGCCATCGCGGCTGCATCCTAAGCACGAGGGCGCCAACCGGCACTCCTGCCGCCTTAGCATGGGCAGTATGACCGTTCCCCAGCTGACAATCACCACAAATAGCCCACTGAGCATCGACTCCGACGTGCTCGTGCTGGGAGTGCTCTCGACTCCGGACGGCGCAGCGCTGGCCGTAGACACCGCCGAGTATGCCTCCATTGGTGCAGCGCTTGAGGCCGTCGGCGCGACTGGCTCACGCGACCAGCTGATCCGGCTTCCTTCGATAGGAGGGTCTGCCCGCAGCGTTGCCCTCGTGGGGCTCGGTGTTTCTGAGCCCAACTCGCAGGCACTGCGGTACGCGGCCGGAGCGGCCGTACGCCTGCTTGGCGGCGTGGATACGGTGACGTTCCACCTCCCGGTGACCTCGGATGAGGATCTCAATGCCGTTCTCGAAGGTGCGGCCATCGCCGCATACTCGTTCACCCGTTACCGGGCTGCGTCGCTAGATAAGGAGAAGAACCCGCCCAGCGCGATCACTGTTGTGGGCGAATCGACCAACTCAGACGCCATCGTCGCCCGCGCGCAGGCGATCGCCGATGCCATTCACCTGGTAAAGGATCTGGTCAACACTCCCCCCATCGATCTCTTTCCGCAGAGCTTCGCCGAAGCCGCGATCGAGGCAGTGGCCTCGGATGGCATCGACGTGACCGTGCTCGACGAGCAAGGCCTCTCCGAGGGCGGCTACGGCGGCATCCTTGGCGTTGGCATGGGCTCCGCGCGCCCGCCAAGAATGGTGCGTCTTGAGTACTCCCCCGCCGGCGCCACACGGCATCTCGCCCTGGTAGGCAAGGGAATCACCTTTGACTCCGGCGGGCTGAGCCTCAAGCCTGCGGCGTCGATGGTTGGCATGAAGTACGACATGACGGGGGCCGCAACGGTGCTCGCGGTGGTTCGTGCGGCATCCAGACTCCACCTGCCCGTCAAAATCACGGGGTGGCTGTGCCTCGCCGAAAACATGCCATCGTCGACGGCGCTTCGGCCGAACGATGTAATCACGGTGCGTGGTGGCACCACCGTTGAGGTGCTCAACACCGACGCAGAAGGCCGTCTCGTTCTGGCCGACGGACTCGTTGCCGCAAGCGAAGAGATGCCCGATGCCATCATCGATGTCGCGACCCTCACTGGCGCAGCGATCGTGGCCCTCGGCAACCGTTACGTGCCGATGATGGGCGACGAGAATCTACTGGCGCGCATCAGCAGAGTCGCGGATCAAGTCGATGAGAAGGTCTGGCCTATGCCTATGCCCGATGAGCTGCGCCCTGCGCTCAACTCTGACGTGGCCGATCTTGCCAACGCTCGAATCGGCAACTCCGCGGGCGGAATGCTGCTCGCGTCGGTGTTCCTCAGGGAGTTCATCGGCACTGCAGACGGCACGGAGACACGCATCCCCTGGGCGCACCTTGACATCGCGGGCGCCGCGAATAACTCAGCGGGCGCTTACGGATTCACGGGCAAAGGTCCGACCGGCGTCACGGTGCGGACACTTGTCGCACTGGCACAGGAATTCGGCCAGGCATAGTAGGGTTTTTGTTACGACGATTATGCCGCTGGACTCGCATCACCACCCCCCTTTGCGGGTCTCGCACATTCCTCATCCACAAGGAGTTGACGGGTGCCCGAACAGAACTTTGACCTAGTAATTCTCGGCGGCGGAAGTGGCGGCTACGCCGCTGCCCTGCGCGCAGTGCAGCTCGGATCTTCCGTAGCTCTCATCGAGAAGAACAAGCTCGGCGGCACGTGCTTGCACGTCGGCTGCATCCCCACGAAGGCGCTCCTTCACTCGGCAGAGGTCGCCGATGTCGCACGCGAGTCCGCCAAGTACGGCGTAAACGCGAGCCTCGAGGGCATCGACATCGCCGGCGTGACCGCCTACCGCCAGGAAGTGGTTTCCAGCAAGTTCAAGGGACTCACCGGCCTGATCAAGATGCGTGGCATCACCGTTATCGAGGGTGAAGGCAAGCTTGTCGCCCCCAACGCCGTTGAGGTAGCGGGCACCCGCTATGTCGGCAAAAACGTGATCCTCGCTACGGGTTCTTACTCGCGCAGCCTTCCCGGTCTGGAGATCGGCGGGCGCGTCATCACCTCGGAGCAGGCCCTCGAGCTCGACTTCGTTCCGAAGAAGGTAGCCGTCCTCGGCGGTGGCGTCATCGGGGTCGAGTTCTCTAGCGTGTGGAAGTCGTGGGGTGCCGACGTCACCATCATCGAGGCGCTCCCCCATCTCGTCCCCAACGAAGACGAAGCCATCAGCAAGCAGTTCGAGCGCGCATTCCGCAAGCGCGGAATCAACTTCAAGGTTGGCGTGCGCTTTCAGAGCGTCACTCAGAACGATGACGGCGTTATCGTCACCCTCGAAAACGGCGAGACCATCGAGGCCGAGCTTCTTCTCGTTGCCGTTGGCCGTGGACCGTCGACGGCAGGTCTCGGTTTCGAAGAAGCCGGCATCACCATGGACCGTGGATTCGTCCTCACCAACGAGCGGCTCGCCACGAACGTTCCCGGCGTCTACGCCGTCGGCGACATTGTTCCCGGACTGCAGCTCGCACACCGCGGGTTCCAGCAGGGCATCTTTGTGGCAGAAGAGATCGCCGGACTCAACCCGGTCGTGATCAGCGACACAAACATCCCCAAGGTCACGTATTCCGACCCCGAGGTCGCCTCGGTCGGGCTCAGCGAGGCAAAAGCCAAGGAGCTGCACGGCGCGGACAACGTGTCGAGCTACGACTACAACCTCGCTGGCAACGGCAAGAGCCACATCATCGGCACGTCCGGCCTCATCAAGGTCGTTCGAGTTAACGACGGCCCCGTCGTCGGCGTCCACATGATCGGCGCGCGCGTGGGCGAACTCATCGGCGAAGCTCAGCTCGTCGTGAACTGGGATGCGCATCCCGAAGACGTAGCACCGCTCATCCACGCACACCCCACGCAGAACGAGGCGCTCGGAGAGGCCTTCCTGGCCCTCGCCGGCAAGCCCCTCCACGCAGTCTGATCCGGCCTGCACATATGCTGGACCTACAGAATTCACATAAGGAGCACCCCTGATGAGCCAATCCGTCAACCTCCCGGCACTGGGTGAGAGTGTCACCGAGGGCACGGTTACGCGCTGGTTGAAGAACGTCGGCGATCGGGTCGAGGTCGATGAGCCTTTGCTTGAGGTCTCAACCGACAAGGTCGATACCGAGATTCCATCGCCCGTAGCCGGCGTTATCGAGGAGATCCTCGTCGCTGAGGACGAGACCGTAGAGGTTGGCGCTCCGCTCGTCCGCATCGGTGACGGCAGCAGCGACGCAGCAGCTCCGGACGCCGCCGAGCCTGCAGCAGAAGCGGCTCCCGCCGCAGAAGCTCCAGCACCTGAGGCAGCACCGGCTGAGCCTGCAGAAGCTCAGTCCGCGCCCGCCGAGCCCGTCTCCGCTGGTCAGCCCGTCGCAGAGCAGGCTCCTGCTGCTGAATCTGCCCCGGCTGCGGATGCTCCCGGCCAGTCAGTTGTTCTCCCCTCGCTGGGTGAGAGTGTCACAGAGGGAACGGTAACCCGTCTTCTCAAGAAGGTTGGCGACACCGTTGAGGTGGACGAGCCTCTTCTTGAGATCTCCACAGACAAGGTCGACACCGAGATCCCGTCGCCCATCTCCGGGATCGTTCAGGCGATTTTCGTCGAAGAAGACCAGACGATCGAAGTGGGTGCAGAGCTTCTCCGCATCGGAAGCGGCGCAGCGGCTCAGTCCGAGCCCGAAGCGCCCGCCGAGCAGGCAGCACCCGCAGAGGAGACCGCTCCCGAGCAGGCAACACCGGCAGAGGAGGCCGCTCCCGAGCAGGCAACTTCCGAGCCCGCAGAGGAGACCGAATACCTCCCGTCTGAGGTTCCCGCTCCGGCAGCTCCGGCAACTGAAGCGGCACCTGCGGAGGCTGCTCCCGCCGCAGCAGCTGCTCCCGCAGCGCAGCCTGCAATCAACGCCGGGTACGTGACCCCCCTCGTTCGCAAGCTTGCGAACGAAAAGGGCGTCGACCTTAGCTCCGTCTCCGGCACCGGTGTCGGCGGTCGCATCCGTAAAGAGGATGTACTCGCAGCGGCAGCTCCGGCTCCCGCTCCGGCAGAAGCATCCGCTCCCGCTGCCGTTCCTGCCGCCACGGCGACCGCTGTGGAGGTTTCTGAGCTTCGCGGTACGACGGTTCCCATGACCCGCCTGCGCAAGGTCGTTGCCGAGCGCGCGGTCATCTCGATGCAGTCGTCTGCTCAGCTGACGACGGTCATTGAGGTCGACGTCACCAAGGTCGCTGCTTTCCGTGCGAGCGTCAAGGACGAGTTCCTGGAGAAGACGGGTACGAAGCTTACGTTCCTGCCCTTCTTCGCTCTCGCCACAGCCGAGGCTCTGCAGGCATACCCGATCATCAACGCGACGATCGACGGTGAGAACATCGTCTACCCGCCGCAGGAAAACATCAGCATCGCGGTTGACACCGAGCGTGGCTTGCTGACTCCGGTCGTGCGCGACGCGGGTTCGCTCGACATCGCCGGCCTGGCTGCGCAGATCGCTGATCTCGCTGAGCGGACCCGCGAAAACAAGCTCAAGCCAGACGAGCTCGCTGGCGGAACGTTCACGCTGACCAACACCGGTTCGCGCGGCGCTCTGTTTGACACGCCCGTTGTGTTCCTGCCGCAGTCGGCAATCTTGGGCACCGGAATCGTGACTAAGCGTCCCGTCGTCGTCTCCGACAGCGGCAGCGACGCGATCGCCGTTCGTTCGATGGTCTACCTTGCTCTCTCGTATGACCACCGCATCATCGATGGAGCAGACGCCTCCCGATTCCTCGTGATGATCAAGAACCGCCTCGAGGCTGGTGACTTTACGAACGACCTCGGCATCTAGATTTCGTAGATACCGCGGATCTTCCATCCGGCCTCGTTCCTGACTATCAGGAGCAAGGCCGTATGACTGTATCCGGGCTCCGCGCCGCCACCGAGCTGGATCGCGTCTGATTGCGAAGCTGCTGGTTCGCGAAGCAGCACCGCCGACCCCATCTGATCAACAAGCTCAAGGGCATTCGGAGCCCATGGTTCCGAGCCTTGATCGGCACGACTGGTCTCGCCTCGCTGGGCCGCCATGATCGTCTCGGCGTCCGAAAGGAGAACGGGCGACTCGCCATGCACTATGGTTTCGAGGCACGTCACCGACCTCTCCGCAATGCATGCGGAGCGAACCCGCAGTAGCTCAACACCCGCCGCTGCGGCATCGTCGCCGCTAAGAATGGCCGCCGAATCGAGATTCGGCGGGGCGTCAGCACCGTGAACCACGCCGCTGCCCTCCGCCGGCGTCTCTTGCCTGGACATCGATTCTGCGGGCACCACCGCGGGGGATTCATCTGCCGCCGTCTCGGTATCCTCCGGGTCCGCGACAAGAAGCCCAACTGCAAGCGCTCCGCACAGCAGGGCGACGCCGCCGAGCAAGAGGTACCGTCGGCGAACAACGGTGACTGCGTGCCAGGCGGATTTGGCGGCCCGCACAACCGAGTTCACCGCGACATCGGCCGCATCCGCAAGAGAATCGGGCACGCCCAAAAATCGTAGGTGCAAGCTGTCTCGGGGCTCCCGTGGCTCGTGGCCTCCGCTGCCGCTCACCTGCCCGCGAAGCTCAAGAGGCCGTGCTCGCGCAGCATCCGGCGCTCTGTCCGTGTACGACACCGGCGAGGGCTCGCCGAGATCAAACAACCTATCGGCGAGTTCCGCGGCAAATGCAGGACCCGCCGGGGCATCCGATGCCAACCAGGCTTCGAGGCCGCCAGCCCCCTGTTCCCCTGCGACTTTGCCGAGAAGCACTCTCGTCAGGGCGGAGAGAGCGACCCGGTCACTGCGGAAGTCAGCGTCTGATGCCAGCAATGCGGGGGTCGCAGGACGGCGGCCATCGATCGCCTTCGCAGAACCGAAACCCGCAAGGATGGGAGCGCCATCCTCACTCAACAGCA
>NZ_JBACFR010000249.1:0-6407 GCF_056262345.1 Homoserinimonas sp. | reverse complement strand
TTGCTCGTCGGTGCGACCGTCGTCATCTACCTGATCGCGGACAAGCTGTTCAAGGTCAGCGAGAAGTGGGGCTGAACCAGTGCGCACCATGACCGGGGCCCTCGGCCTCTACCGCGTTCCGATCTTCGCTGTCTCGGTTCTCGCCGGGCTCATGCTCTTCGTGCCGTTTCTCGTGCTCGTCGCGACGTCGTGGACCTCGGGCAGTCTCCTGCTCTTTCCGCCACAGGGATTCTCCCTGCGCTGGTACGAGCAGGTGCTCCAAGACCCCAAATGGATGGATCCGTTCTTTCTCTCCCTCGGGGTATCGGGAGTCGCCACCGTCATCGCCGTGATCTTCGGAACCCTGGGGGCGCTCGCGGTCACCCGGCTCAGCCAGCGTTCCGCCCGCATCGTTCGCACGCTGTTCATCGTGCCGATCGCCCTGCCCCCGGTTGCCTACGCGATCGGCCTCTACGGCATGAACCTTGAGCTGGGATTCCTGCGCGGAACCCTCGTCACCCTGATTCTTGGTGAAGCACTCATCGCCCTGCCCTACGTGTTCGTGCTCGTCTCGGCGGCAACCGGCAAGCTCGACCCCAATCTGCGCAACGCCGCAGTGACGATGGGTGCTCCGTGGACGCTCGTGCTGCGCCGCGTCGAGCTGCCGCTGCTGCTTCCCAACATTCTCGCGGGAGCCATCTTCGCCTTCAGCATCGTCTTCGACGAGGTCGTGCTGTCGGTGTTCCTGCTGCCGCCGGGGGTTGTGACCCTGCCGATGAAGATGCTGAGCGCCTCGACTGAGGCATTCTCTCCGGCGCTCACGGCGACCTCCACCATGGTGTCGCTCCTCGCCCTCATCGTTCTCGCCCTGTTCGCCTGGTTCAGCCAGGCGAGCGCCCGCCGCACGCGAAAGGCTGCATCGAAATGACAATCCCCGTAACCATCGACAAGGTTGATGTCACCCTCGGCCCAAACCACGTGCTCAAGCAGGTGTGCCTCGATGTGAAGGCTGGCGAATTCGTCACGCTTCTCGGGGCATCCGGCAGTGGCAAATCGACGCTTCTCAACGTGATCGCCGGGCTCCAAAAGGTGGACACAGGCCACGTGCTCTTCAACGGCGAGAACGTGGAGAAGCGAGCTCCCCAGGATCGCAACGTGGGCGTGGTCTTTCAGTCCTACGCCCTCTTTCCCCACATGACCATCGGCGACAACGTCCCGTTCCCGCTTCTCGCGGCCAAGCGGCCGGTGAAGGAGCGCAAGGCCGTCGCGGCAGAGATGCTCGAGCTTGTGCAGCTCGGCGGAATGGCCGACCGCATGCCAGCCTCCCTCTCGGGCGGCCAGCGTCAGCGCGTTGCCCTCGCCCGTGCCATCGCGTCGAACCCCGGCGTTCTGCTTCTCGACGAGCCCATGGCGGCCCTCGACAAGCAGCTGCGCGAGCACATGCAGGTCGAGATCAAGCGCATCCAGGAGCGCGTCGGCATCACCACGATCGCCGTAACCCACGACCAGACCGAGGCCTTCACAATGTCCGACCGGGTCGCGATCATGCACCAGGGCTGCTTCGTGCAGATCGATGCTCCCCAGGAGCTCTATCGCAAGCCCGTCAACGAATACGTGGCCAAGTTCTTGGGCGAGGCCAACCTGTTCGGCACGGCAGACGGTGTTCTGCTCGGACAGCCCGGCACGCAGGGCTCCCAGGGCACAGCCGTGATTCGGCCGGAAGACCTGCAGCCGCTGCACGACGGCGAGACGGCCCGCGTCAGCATCGAGGCCACCGTGTCTCTCGTCAGCTTCCAAGGCGAGCGCTACCGTGTCGAAGCCCGCGCGGCGGATGGCACGACAGTGATTTCGACGATGCCGAGCAACAGCGACATGTCGCGCCTCGCAGTCGGTTCCCTCATGGAGTTCGGTTGCCGCCAGCCCGAGCGCATGCACGTGATCTTGCCGCAGCACTCCTCCGCCGTGGTCGTTGAGGAGCCCGTAGCAGCATGATCGAGACAGCTCTCGGAGCGGTGGAGCGGGATGCTCTCGGCGTCGTGTCGATGCATGAGCATCTGCGAGCCGATGCGTCGGCGCTGCACCGCCCGGGAGTGGAAGAACTCGATGCGGATGCTCCCGTCTGCATCGAACTCGCTGGCGCACTGCGCTGGGGCCAGCTCGCGCTGCGAGACAACCTGAGAATCGACGACGACGATGCTGTCGCGCAGGAGCTAGCCGCGGCACACGCTCGCGGCCTCCGCACCGTTGTCGACGCGACGTCTCTCGGGCTGAACCCCGGGTACGAGCACCTTGCCGCGATCTCCCGCGCGAGTGGCGTCACCGTCGTTGCCTGCTACGGCGCCTACCTGGGCCCTGGCATCCCCTCGTGGTATCGCGACCTCGACACCGCTGGCCGCGAGCAGGTGTTCTTCACGGCCCTCACCGATTCCATGCCCGGCGTTGAATTTCGGGCCGGGATGCTCGGAATCATGGGCACGACGGCAGACTTTGGCGCCGACGAACGCAGCAGCCTCACCGCCGCAGCATCGGCAGCGGCCCGCGCCGGAGCATCCGTGAGCATTCGCCTGGACCCGGACGCTCGCAACGGCCTGGAGATCATCGACCATTGCGCATCCGCGGGGCTTGCCCCCGAACGCATTGTGCTTACCAATATCGATGAGTACCTCGATGACGCCTATCTGAACGACCTTGCCGATGCAGGACCGGTACTCGAGATGTGCTTCGGCGGCGAGGGTGGGCATCTTGGCCGCGTTCGCAACAGCGCCGACTTCGACCGTTTCGACGCCCTGCTTCGCTTGCTCGCCCGCGCCGACAGCGCGCGCCTCGTGCTCGGATGCTCCACCTGGACCAAGGCCCAGTGGAGCCGCTTTGGCGGCCCAGGGTATGGGCATCTTGTTACCCGAGTCGTGCCGGCCCTGCGCAGCAGCGGAGTGGACGACGCAACGCTCGACCGGATGCTCATCCACGAGCCCGCTCGAGTTCTCGACCGCACCGCGGCCGCCTGACCTGAGCGCCGCCGCCTGACCTGCACGACGCTGCCTGACCAAGAGAAAGAGAATCACCGTGAGAGACAACCTCCAGCCCCTTGCCGAAGTTGAGCCGTTCTATGTGGACGGGGAGTGGGTTTCTGCCGAGGGTGCCGAGCTCATCGACGTGTTCGACCCCGCAACCGAGCAGCTTCTGACCCGCGTGCCGCAGGCGAGCGAAGCGGAGGTCGACCGTGCCGTCGCCGCAGCCAAGGCCGCATTTGACGACCGCCGCTGGAGCGGCATGAGCCCGCACGACCGCTCGCGCATCCTCAACCGCGTCGCCGACATCATCGAGGAGAGGGTAGAAGAGCTCGCGATTCTCGAGACGCGCGACAACGGCAAGCCCATCGAGCGGTCACGCGCCGACACGCTCTCTTCCGCACGCACATTCCGCTATTACGCTGGCGCACCGTCGCGCCTCGGCGGCAGCGTGGTTCCCGTCGACGGTGGTGAGCACCACGTGTACACGACGTACGAGCCCGTCGGTGTCGCCGCGATCATCCTGCCCTGGAACTTTCCGATCATGACGGGGTCGTTCAAGCTCGCCCCGGCGCTGGCGGCCGGGTGCCCCGTTGTGATCAAGCCCGCAGAGCAGACCCCCCTCACGATGCTTCGGATTGCCGCCATCTGTGCCGAGGCGGGCGTGCCGACGGGCGTCGTCAACGTCGTGACGGGCGACGGCCGCGTTGGCGCGCAACTGACGACGCACCCCGATATCGCCAAGGTGTCGTTCACGGGGTCGACGGAGGTTGGCCGCAAGGTCATGACCGCGGCGACCGGCGACTTCAAGCGCCTCACGCTTGAGCTCGGCGGCAAGAGCCCCAACATCGTCTTCGACGACGCCGACCTCGATGCTGTTGTGCTCACTGCGATGCGGGCATCGTTCGGGCACTCCGGCCAGATGTGCACGGCCGGCAGCCGACTTCTTGTGCAGCGCAGCATCCTCGAAGAAATGACCAAGCGACTTGCCGACGCCGTTCGCCAGGTGCGCATGGGCGACGGTCTCGCGGGAGGAATTACCGTGGGGCCGCTGGTCTCCGAGGAGCAGCGCCAGCAGGTTCTCGGATACATCGAGAAGGGTGTCGCAGAGGGTGCCGAACTCGTTGTCGGGGGCGGGGTGCCCGATGGCGACGGTTTCTATGTGGAGCCCACCCTGTTCAGTGGTGTGCGCAACGACATGACGATCGCCCGCGAGGAGATCTTCGGACCCGTCGTTGGCATCATCCCGTTCGACGACGAAGACGAGGCCATCGCCATCGCGAACGACACAAACTATGGGCTCGCCGCCGGCGTGTGGACCAACAACCTGTCGCGGGCACACCGCATGGGGCAGCGCCTTCGTGCGGGCACGGTGTGGGTCAACACCTACAACATCTTCGACCCGGCCCTCTCGTTTGGCGGTCTGCGCGACTCGGGCATCGGCCGTGACCTCGGTGAGGACGCGCTCAAGGGGTTCTGTGAGCCCAAGTCCGTGGTGATCGCGCTCTAGGGGCAGCGGGGCGGCCGCTCTGCCTCCGCACCCCGCTCTCCGATGTGGGGCGCCGTAGGCGTGGTTGAGGGGTCCCGTATGCGTGTTCGCGAACTCCGCGAAGGCGCATACGGGACCCCTCAGTGCGTTACTGGCGCCCCCGCGAGGGGGTTGCTAGCGCAGGGCTGCGGACGTCGACGTACGACCGCGCAGCAGCAGGATGCTCAGCAGCACAACGCCCGCTAGCGCCGTGAAGGTCCAGCCCTCGCCGATCACGAGGATGAGGTACCCGCCGATGAGCGATCCGAGGGCGTGCCCGAAGCTTGTGAGGGCGGAGAAGATTCCGAGCCCCGTCGACCGCCGTCGCGGGTCGAGGTTCTCCGTCGCGAGGATCGTGAGCGCGGGGTAGAGGGGCGAGTAGCCGACGCCGACGAGCACCGCCCCGAGGGCGGCGAGGGCGAACGAGTTGGAGAGGCCAAGCGTCACCATTCCCGCGGCGACCATGGCGAGGGCCCAGCGGGCGACGACGACCGGCCCGAGCTTGTCGGTGAGACCGCCGAAGGCGAGCCTCGTGATGATCACGCTCGCGGCGAAGACCATGAAGACGTTGGCGGCGCCGAAGATTCCGCCGGATGCGACACCCTGCTTGGCGAGGTGCTGGATGAGGAATGCGACCATGAACGCTTCGGCGGCCCACGCGGCGATCGTGACGGTTCCCGGGAGCGCTACCTCGCGGAGCACGGCGCTCCAGCCGGCGAGGCCTCGGATCGGGGCGGACTCGATCTCCACCGTGCCCGTGTCGGTGCTTTCGCGATCGGCGTTGACCATCGGGTGATGGCCGGTCGGCCGGGGGGCCCGCGTGACGAACGTTATCGCGAGGGCGATGGTCTGGAGCAGCGCGGAGGCAATCCAGACAGCCTGCTGGCCGAGCTCGCGGTAGAGCGCGTCGCCAATAGTGGGGCCAAGCGCGAGGCCTACCCAGACGCTCAGACCGAAAAAGCCGAGCGCCTTGCCTCGCTCGTGGTGGGGCACCTCGGCGACGATCCAGGAGGTGAGGGCCATCGCGACCGCCGCGTTGCCGCCACCGACGATGACGCGGCTCGCGCCGAGCGTCGGCACCGTGAGCGCGATCGCGACGAGCACGAGGCCGGCGACTGCGATGATCGTCGACGCCACGAGAACCGGGCGCACCCCAAAGCGATCGATTGCGGCGCCCGCAATGAGCATGGCCGCGATCGAGGCGAAGGCCGACAGCGAGACAAGGAAACCGGCGAGGGCGTCGTTGCCCTCCAGATCGTTGCCGATGACCTGGGCGATAACGGGGTTGTTCGACGTATTGACGATATTGCCCACGGTTGCGGCGATGACCACGAGCCAGAATGCCGCTCCGCGGGTGCCGGTCTCGGCGACGCCCCTCATCGGTGAGCCAGCGTGGCTAAGCCACCTGGTGTGGTGATGAAGCGGGGTGGGATCACGGAGAACCAATCGTCCAATATTCCATTATTGTATCCACAAATACCCATACTGTATCCACATGCGAGCCGGCATCCGGATGTCGCCTGCATCGACGAGAGGAACTACGGATGAGCGCACTGACGCACGACGCACGCACGGCCGAAGAGAGGGTCGCGGCTCTTGGGCTCGAGATTCCCGACTACGTGAACCCGCCTTATGGCGGCCGTTACGGTGCGATGAAGGCCTTTCATCACACGGGCAAGCTCCTCATGCTCAGTGGAATGACCCCAGAGGGGCGCGACGGCGTCATGCTCAACCCCGGCCGCATCGGTGACGATGTCTCGAGCGACGAGGGGTATGCCGCCGGCCGCAAGACGGCCATCAGTGTTCTGGGCCTCATCCGTCTGGCGCTCGGCTCGCTCGATGAGGTCGAGAGCATGGCCCGCACGGTCTGTTACGGCGTCACGACGCCCGAC
>NZ_JBACFR010000248.1:0-1849 GCF_056262345.1 Homoserinimonas sp. | reverse complement strand
CCGAGCGGTCAAGGTCTCGACATCGATCGTGAGGATGCCGGAACGTTCAGCCGGGGCAAGATCATCGATCGTGAGATTCTCGCTCGGCAGTACGCGAAGGTCGCTCTTGTCATCGATCGCCAACAGCAAGAGTGCGCGCTGCGTGCGCTGAGGAAGCGATGGAAGGTCCTCATCGGCTTCTATCCTCAGCTCTTGCTGGGGAAAGCGAGGGCCCGGGTCCGCACGTAGGCCCAGGCGGACGCGGGCGCGTGCGAGCAGGTGCACGACTGCGGACGGGTTTCCCTCCGCCTGCACCAGTATCGCGGAGGTCTCGTGGGACGGGAGCCTGGGCTCCAGAGCGTGAAGCATCGACCGTGCGTCCTCGACGCCTAAGCGACCCAGGACCAGGTGCCGATCTGCCGCCAAGGAAGGCCGGGATCGACTTGACGCCAGAATCCCCACTCCACGTCCCCGGAGTCTTCGTGACAAGAACGACATCACCGAGGCCGTTGGCGGATCGATTCGGTCGATGTCGTCGACGATCAGAAGCTGTGGAGCGCCGCCCCCCGACAGGTGCAGCAGCGCGGTGACGGCGTTGTAGAGAGCGAGGGGATCGGGGGACGGGCCGGCCTCGAATCCCAGCGCCCGACGGAGCGCGGTCTGATGCCCGGTCTCCACTTCCCGCAGCCGATGGGCGACCGGCTGAAGCAGTTGATGCAGAGTGGCGTAAGGGATACTCGTCTCGCTGCTGGTCGCTGCCACCCGGAGCACGCTCACTTCCCTGTCCGCAGCGATGCCGGCCGCGGCGGACAGGAGGGCGCTCTTCCCGCTCCCCGCCTCGCCCGTCAACAACATCGACGAGGCGGTACGGGTCAGTCCATCCAGGAAGCCTTCAAGCACACGGAGTTCGGACCCCCGACCGAAGAGGACTGTCTTGGTCGCAGTACGAGACTCCGAGGCTGACGGGTCCCAGACCGCATCACCGTGCTCTTTGCGTATGGTGCGTCCGAGTTCGCCGCTGGCATGCTGGTGAGCCGGTGTGGAATTGGCCGCATGTGCCCTGACCGCCAGGTTCTCATGTGGACCCAATACCGGTGGTGGTGTGGTGACCGACCGTCCCGTGAGCACGGCGATGTCCTTTCGTGTGGGATGCCATCAGGGTCAGTCTCCACGAAGCGGCAAGGTCGACCATCCGTGAGATCCCCAGTCCAGGACCGCAATCGGGGCGGTCGGGGCCGGGAAGCTGAGCAAACGCGCCAAGGTCACGCCGCACACCGAGACCGTTTCTCAAGGACCCGGCACGCCCTCAGCGGGATCGATGTTGCTCTTTCGGGGCGAGGCCAGTGCAGCCAGAAGCCCGGTGAGGAGGGCCGCTACGAGCAACGATGAGGAATCCCACCATTGGTTGAGCAGGAAACCCACCGCCCCGCCCCCGGCGAACCCGACCAGCACAGCGAGGTATGCCATGGCGGGGAGGAGGTGACGTTCGCCGTCGTCGTGCACGCGCCGCATGATCCCCCTGCCGAAGTCGCTGAAGACGGCCTGCAACACGAAGGTGACCGCCACGTTGCCGTACAACATGCCTCGCTCTCGATGGAAAGCGTTGCCCTGCGCGCCGGCGACGAAACTGATCGCGACAGCGACCCACATGCCGTCCACGACGGCGAATGCCGCCAGTGCCGTCAGAGTGACGAGGATGACGGATTCCCCCGCAAGGATCCGCCGCGAATAGTTCCGGTGGGCACGATCGGCGAAGGCGACGACTATGGCGCAGCAGAACGCACCCGCTGCGAAGCCGAGGAGCGCGAGCCCCACCCGCAGAACTGCGGGGGCGTCGCCTGAGACGCCATAGAAGCCGAGCGAAACGAGA
>NZ_JBACFR010000247.1:0-2665 GCF_056262345.1 Homoserinimonas sp. | reverse complement strand
GCTTTGTGTATACACTGGACGGAGTCGAGCGGATCAAGGAGGAACGATGAGAGCGAGTGATCGCGCCTATCGGATGCTCCGAGAGCAGATCGTCGACTGGGAGCTTGAGCCGGGAACCGTGCTGGGTGAGGTCGAGCAGGCCGCCCGCCTCGGGGTGAGCCGCACGCCGCTTCGAGAGGCGCTCAGCCGCCTCGTCGCCGACGGCCTCGTCGCCTCCCAAGCCGGCCGCGGGCTCGTGGTCACCGCCGTATCGATCGACGACATCGCCGAGCTCTTCGAGGCTCGCCAAGCGCTCGAACAGAGGGTCGCCTCCCTCGCGGCCGAACGGCGAGACCGCGCCGTGTTTGAGCAGTTGCAGGGTGAGTTCCGCGACAGCGATCGTCTCCTGGCCGACCACCACGCCTACTACGAACTCGTGGCCCGCTTTGATGCGGCCATGGACGAGGCAGCACGCAGCCCCTACCTCGTAGCCGCCCTGGCCAACGTTCGAACCCATCTCGTGCGCATCCGCCGCCTCGCACAGGACGACCCCACTCGCCTCGCGGCCGCCGCAGGGGAGCACCTGCTCATCGTCGACGCCGTCGTAGCAGGCGACTCATCGCTCGCGGCTCATGCCACACACGTTCACCTTTATCGCAGCCTGCAGAACATCATGCAGTCCGCAACCTCGGGGCGGCTTGCCGAGCGCCTCACCGCAGTCGTCTGACCCATCATCACCCTCGAAAGGACATCCCTCAGTGAAGAACCACGATGTGCGCGTTCACCCCAGCTCCGACAACCTCGCCCGCGAAGACCAGCTCGCCTGGAAGATCGCGGAGGTTGCCTCTGAGAACGTAGCCGTGACGGATGAGGTGGCCGACATGGTCATCAACCGCATCATCGACAACGCGGCCGTCGCCACGGCGTCGCTCAGCCGCGGACCGGTCGTTTCTGCCCGTGCACAGGCGCTGCAGCATCCCGTTTCTCGCGGTGGCTCCGGCTCGACCGTGTTCGGCGTCGAGACTCCGTCGAGCCCCGAGTGGGCAGCCTGGGCCAACGGGGTGGCCGTGCGCGAACTCGACTACCACGACACCTTTCTCGCGGCCGAGTACTCCCACCCCGGCGACAACATTCCTCCGATCCTCGCCGTTGCCCAGCACCTCGGCCGCTCGGGCGAGGAACTGCTGCGCGGCCTCGTGACCGGCTACGAGATCCAGGTGGATCTGGTCAAGGCGATCAGCCTGCACAAGCACAAGATCGACCACGTTGCGCACCTCGGCCCGTCGGCCGCCGCCGGAATCGGAACCCTGCTGGGGCTCGACACCGAGACGATCTTCCAGAGCATCGGCCAGGCGCTGCACACCACGACGGCGACGCGTCAGTCGCGCAAGGGCGAGATCTCCACGTGGAAGGCACACGCCCCGGCCTTCGCCGGAAAGATGGCGGTCGAAGCCGTCGACCGTGCCATGCGCGGTCAGACCAGCCCGACCCCGATCTATGAGGGCGAGGACGGCGTGATCGCATGGCTGCTCGATGGCCCCGACGCACACTACGTTGTGCCGCTGCCCGAGCGTGGAGAGGCCCGCCGCGCCATCCTCGACAGCTACACCAAAGAGCATTCCGCCGAGTACCAGGCCCAGGCCTGGATCGACCTTGCGCGCAAGCTCGGCACCGAAAACCCCGCGCTGCGCGACCCGAAGAACATCGTTCGGGCCGTTCTGCACACCTCGCACCACACGCACTACGTAATCGGATCCGGCGCCAACGACCCGCAGAAGTACGACCCGACGGCGAGCCGCGAGACCCTCGACCACTCGATTCCTTACATCTTTACGGTGGCGCTGCAGGACGGCTCATGGCACCACGTTGACTCCTACGCTCCCGAGCGTGCTGGCCGCCCCGACACCGTGGAGCTGTGGAACAAGGTCACCACGGTCGAGGATGCGGAGTGGACGCGCCGCTACCACTCCAACGACATCAGCGAAAAGGCATTCGGAGGGCGAGTTGAGATCGAGCTCGCCGATGGCAGCCGCATCGTCGACGAGATCGCTGTCGCCGACGCACACCCGCTGGGTGCCCGCCCGTTCGCGCGCGAGCAGTACGTCACCAAGTTCCGCACCCTCGCCGACGGCGTTCTCGCGCCGGCCGAGATCGAGCGCTTTCTCGACGTGGCCCAGCGCCTGCCCGAGCTGAGCGCAGCCGAACTCGCTCGCCTCACCGTCACGGCCGACATCCCCACCGTCACCCCGAAGGGCATCTTCTAATGCTGTACTCGACCCTCACCGCCGCAGCAAAGCGGCAGAACCTGCGCGATGCTCTCGCGACGGGCGAGCTGCTGCGGTTTCCCGGAGCGTTCACCCCGCTGAGCACGCGGCTCATTCAGGAGAAGGGCTTCGAGGGCGTTTACATCTCGGGTGCCGTTCTCGCGGCTGAGCTGGGTCTACCCGATATTGGGCTGACCACGCTCACCGAGGTAGCCCAGCGCGCCCTGCAGATCAGCCGCATGACCGACCTGCCCACCCTCATCGATGCCGACACCGGCTTTGGCGAGCCGATGAACGTTGCCCGCACCGTTCACGAGCTTGAGGATGCCGGGGTCGCCGGTCTCCACATCGAAGACCAGGTCAACCCCAAGCGGTGCGGCCACCTCGACGGCAAGCAGGTCGTGGACGAAGACACGGCACTC
>NZ_JBACFR010000246.1:0-2416 GCF_056262345.1 Homoserinimonas sp. | reverse complement strand
GAGGTCGCGCACTTTGCGGGAGAAGAGCTCGTTCCCGCCGCCGTGCTCGGCAACCACACACCGCTTGACCTGCCCACCCTCCAATTCGACAGCACCGTCGTCGATATCGTCACCACCTATGTCGGCGCGGAATCGACGCTGCTCACGGCCGCACTCGAGCGCGCGGACGGGGTCGTCATCGCCGGTTCGGGAGTGGGCAATGCCGGCCCGGGATTTGCCGAAGCGATTGCGGATTCTGCCAAGCCCGTCGTGCTCTCGACCCGCGTGCCGTGGGGACCTGTCGTTCCCACCTACGGAAACGGTGGCGGCATCGACCTGGTTGCGTCAGGAGCCGTCGTCTCTGGCGATCTCAACCCGTTCCAAGCCCGCATTCTCGCCGCTCTTCTCATCTCGCAGGGGCACACGGGGGCGGACTTCGCGGAGTGGTTCGCTCGGTATCGCTAACGCAACGCGCAACCTGATTGCTAACGTGGCCTTTCATGGCGGGCGACGAGTGGATTGAGCATCGCCGAGGTGACGGTGAGCTGGTGGGCTGGATGATTCCGCGCGGCGATGGGTTCGTCGTCGTCGATCTGCTCGGACGAGAGCGCACGGACCCCGTTGAATGGCTCGTCGCTGAAGAGACGCTCGACGAGCTCGGCATCGGTTATCTCGCCGACCTCTACGTGCTCACCCTCGACGACGGCAGCGACCTGAGAGTGCGCATCGCCGAGGTCACGCCGACGAGCATCACGGTTAAGAAGGACGATTTCGGCGCCGTCGGGGCTCCGCAGGTGTTCTTTCCCCTCGGTTTTCCTGCCCCGGATTCGCTGACTCGGCTTGAGCCGGGAGACGACAGGCTGTTCACTCTCGACTGATTCCGGGTATACATCAGAGTGTTGCTCGGCCCGGCCCGGGGCGAGCAACCTGGAAGACCGGGAGAAAATCATGTCCAAGACGACACGGTCGCGCGAACGCGAGCCCGACATCGATGCTCGCAATGACAGGGTGATCAAGCGAAGCGGCAGGGCAGAGCACCGCTGGCCCCCGGCGATCAGCGTGGTTGTTGTGCTCGCGAGCTATGCCTTTCTCCCCACCGATGTCATGGCGACTCCGGTGCGAATCGCCATCATCATTGCGGGCGTTGCCATGCTTCTTCCCGTTGTTCTGCTCAACCCGGTGCGCCTCACCAAGCAGACCTCCTGGTCGCGGCGTCTCTCTGTGGGGCTCGCACTCACTCTCGCGGGAGCCAATGTGCTCGCCCTCATTCAGGTGATCGCCCTATTGGTGACGACGGGGCAGCAGGATGGCCCGTCCCTTTTGCTGGCTGCGGTGCAGGTGTGGGTCACGAATGTTGTGGCGTTCGCCCTGGTCTACTGGGAGCTTGATCGCGGCGGCCCCGTAACCCGCTTCACTAACGAGCGATCGAACTTGCCTCTTGCCGACTTTCGCTTCGCGCAGGACGAGGATCATGACGCCATCACCGAGGTCGCTGCCAGATCGTCGGCCGCGATCAACTGGACTCCCTCGTTTGCCGATTACCTCTATGAGTCTGGAGTGTGCTCAATGGCGTTCAGCCCTGGCGCGGCCATGCCGCTATCGCCGAGGGCCAAAGCGTTGCTCATGGTGCAATCGCTCGGGGGGTTCGTCATGCTCGCCCTCGTGATCGCCCACGCCGTCGGGCAACTCGGCGCATGACAGCCAGAGCATCACAGCGCGGCCCTGCGAGGCATCGCGCCGCGCAGCGTGGGTCAGAAGGCAGGGGATCAGGATGCCGCGGCTGAGAACCACAAACCCGTCGCACCCGGGGTGGACCCGCCGTCGGCGCGGCACGGGATACTCATTGCTCGACGAGAGCGGTCGGGCCGTGACCAGCCCCGATGAGCGCGAGCGCGTCGATGCTCTCGCTATCCCACCGGCCTGGACCGATGTGTGGATTTCGCCCTATCGCAACGGCCACATCCAAGCGTGCGGAACAGACGCCAGCGGGCGGCGCCAGTACCTCTATCACGAGCAGTGGCAGCGATCGCGTGCGCGGGCGAAATACGACAGAGCGCTTGAGTTGGCAGAGAGATTGCCTCGCGCTCGCGCCCGGGTGACCCGCGATCTCCGTGGCGAGCCAGGTACGCGCGACCGTGCTCTGGCGGTGGCGTTTCGTCTGTTGGATAGCGCTTATCTGCGAGTGGGCAGCGAGCGCTATGCACAGCTCCACGGCAGCAAAGGTCTCACCACGCCCGAGGGTTCAGACGCCCATGTTTCGGCAGACACCGTGGTGCTGGAGTTTGTGGGCAAGTCGGCGATGGACTGGCCGTCGCGACCGGACGACCCAGATCTGGCCGCCGCAATCCGCTCGCTCAAAACTCGAGGCCCTCATTCCAGGCTTCTCGCGTGGAAGGACGGCAACCGATGGCGGGCGCTTCGG
This sequence comes from Homoserinimonas sp., assembly GCF_056262345.1. NCBI lineage: Bacteria > Bacillati > Actinomycetota > Actinomycetes > Micrococcales > Microbacteriaceae > Homoserinimonas > Homoserinimonas sp. The sequence continues at coordinate 15 of NZ_JBACFR010000246.1, read as the reverse complement.
CCAGAGGAGGTCAAC
>NZ_JBACFR010000245.1:0-2359 GCF_056262345.1 Homoserinimonas sp. | reverse complement strand
GATCGGCAAAGACCCCTGGGAGCTTGCGCCCGACCGGTTTCGCCACTTCTAGCAGCGCCTACTGCCGAACGAGCAGCAGCATCCGGCCTGCTACGGGTAAACCGTGATGGGGGACGACCCTGCCGCGCGGGGGTTCACCGTTTGACCGCTGATTGTGCCGTCGCCGCTATACCCGACTGAGACGTGCAACTGCTCGAAGCCCGTGAGCTGCCAGGTTGTGCCGCCGTCGACGGGGATGCTGCGGGCGCCACCGGCAGGAATCGTCACCGATGTTCGCGTGCCGCTATCCGCATCCTCCATCGTGAATTCCGCCGCAGATTCTGCGGGGTTCACGAGGTAGATAACGGGGTTGTCGCCTTCGGCCACCGTGAGCAGGGTCTCGTCCGCGACAGCGGAGACCGTGGGAAGCCACACGAAGTCGGTTGCTCCCGTGGTGCCCACCGTCGATACTCGCGCACCGGCGACGATGGGAACATCCGCCGTGATGCGGGCGGAATAGGTTCCCTCCTCGAACTCGCCAATGAGGAGCTCTGTGACGACTCCGGGATCGAGCGTGACGTCGATATCCACTGGTTCACCGTTGCGCCCATCTGAGGTCACCCGCGTCATGGTGATGGTCGCGTGGGCAAGCTCGGCCCCCGGCACGAAGAACCGCAGAACGGTGTTGAGGTCGAGAAACTCTTCACCAAGAACGGCTGCCTCAAGGGCATCATGATCGAGCATCGGCAGAGCCGGGATGATCACCTCGGTCGACGGGGCCGCCGCCGGGGTAACAATATCCACGCCGCCCGGCGTCAGTGTGCGCACGGTCATCTGCTGCAGGGTCGCGACCACTCGGGCTCCCGCGCTCTGCACTCGCAGAACGGGGCTCTGAAGCCCCGGGGCAAGGCCAGCGACTGAGTACACTCGCTCCCCTCCCGCAGGGATCGCGATTCCGGTGGCACCGGGGGCCGTCACGGCTCCGGTCTCGGAGAACACCGAAACATCCACGGTCGCGCTGACATCGCCGGGGTTGACGATCACCAAGAGCGTGGTTCGGCCCGTTGTGGTTGCTCCGCCGACGAGCCATGCATCGTCTTTGGCCTCGCCGCACTCGGCGGCCGCTGAACCGACGAAGTCGCCACGAGCGACCGACTGGAACTGGCTACCCGCAAAAAGGGGCTGCTCACCGTCGGAATCGGCCGGGAGCGAGAGGATGCGCGCACCAGAATCCGCACCGGCGATCCCGGTGGCCGGTGCCGAGGCGATGCGGCCACTGCTCGACGCGCTCGTAATCGTCGGCTCTCCCAGCGCGGATGCCGTCGTCGCCTGAGCGCCCGTCTCATCCCCCAGCCTCAGCAGGGGCCCGGGGCACACCCGAGACTGCGCGTCGGCGACAGGAGTGACCCGAACGGACGGCGGTTCTGACACGACCGATGGAATGGGAACGAGCGCGGCAGCAGCGATGACGGCGGCCGCAACGGCAGCCCCGGCCACGGCAGTGAGTAGACGAGCGGAAACGAGCAAAGTGCCTTTGACCCCGCGCGGCTGTCGCGGGGCCGGAGCAGCCTCCTCGTCGATGACGTTGCCCGCAGCGAACGGGTCAATGGCCGGCGTCGGCATGCTCGACGAAGCAGGATGCGTCAGGTCGATGTGATCATCGCCGTCGCGCTGCGGGCGAAACTGGTCGTCCGGGCGAAACTGGTCGTCACGAGGGTCAGTCATCGGTCTCCTCGTCGAAAGTGGTCGCTCTGGAGTCGCTCATCGTCTCGCGGACCCGGCGCCGGCGGCGATGCGTCGGAACTGCCAGCAGCACGGTGAGGAGCAGGATCGCCGCTTGCACTGCGAGAATGACGCGCCCCTCGAGGGTGTCGACGTTCGATGGCCCCGCAATCGAATCTGCGACGGGAGCATCCGTGATTCTCCACAGCAGGCCAAAGCTTGTGTTGCCGACCGGGATCACCCTGGCATTGGCGTCGAGCGAGTCGACCGTGCGAGTTCGCACGGCCTCGGCGCTGCGTTCCGCCCTGGTCGTGTCACCGGTTTCGAGGGGCTCGAAGTCGGCGAGCACCACGAACTGCACCGACAGAGTGGAGAGGTCATCGGCCGGGTCGTAGCTGCCGCGCGAGGCAAGGTTGCCCGCGAGTCGGGCGAGGGCCTCCTCGCGCTCGTCGATCGCTGGATCGGTTGCCGCGAGGGTTGATTGGTCGTTGAGCGTGGTCCCGCTGCCCCGCTGAAGGTCGGCAACGAGCGCCCCGTCCCCCGTCGGGGTGAGCACGAGAGTGCCCACGTTGGGCATTGTGCGAGCCTCGGCATCGACCACGGCCGGAACCAGCCGACCGGACGACGCGGCAACCGGCGATTCGCCCGCGAGCAGCCC
>NZ_JBACFR010000244.1:0-5503 GCF_056262345.1 Homoserinimonas sp. | reverse complement strand
CGTGGTTGCTTCCGGACTGGAGCGCCGTTGCGGGCGACGTCGACGCCGTGCACCTCACGGTGAGCGGCTACCTCAGCACCGCCGGTCGTGCACTGCCGGCCGGCGGCGGCCACACCGTACTTGCCGGATGGGGACCGGACGAGACCTGGTGGCTCGGTGATGTTCTCGAACCAGCCGGCGACCCGGTCGACTGGCACCTCGACCACGCATCACCGAGTAATACGGCGTGGCAACGGGTCTAGCGGTCGCGAGGGCTACGTCACCCTCCGAACTCGGCCAAGATGCCGATCGGCGATTGGTTGCGGTCGCAGAAAGCCCGAACTGCTGCCACGGGAGACTCGGCCGCAGCTGTCGCGCTGCCCGGCTTCAGCGCGGGATCACCCACACTGGCCGCGAGCTCAACGGATGCCCTAGCCAGGGACGGCGAGGAGGTTAGGGCAAGAGCTCGAAGTTCAATGGCAGCTCCGCTCACCCTCGCCCGCCACTCGTCTTCGCCGAATGCTTGGTAAGACTCGAGCCCCTGGTCGGCATTCACGATGGCGCTATAGGCGCTGGAGAACGACGCACAGTCAGACGCGAGTTTCGCGTCTGAGACAAACTCCTCCTTCGAGAAGTGCGGAGTCGCCACCCACCTGGCCCCCTCCGACACGCTGACCCCCAAGGTATGCCCTGTGTTGAGAGAGATCGGCCAGCTGAGGACATCGGCGATGCCGCACGTACCAGAAATGGGCGCTGTTCCGAGCATCATGGTGTCGCCCAATTCGACCGTGAATGGCCCGCTGCCATCGCACTCGAAGTCGATGACAACAGAGCGCGCGCCCGTAGGAATGGGGAAGTTCGTCCACGAGAGCGATCCCGTAGCGGCCGTGCCCGAAACTGCTTGCGCCTCGGCATGCAGTGGTGTCGGCGATGCTTCCGGTGTGGGGGCCGCCCCACCACTCGCGCCGGTGCATCCGGTGAGTGCAAGTGCAGCAAGCGCCACTACACCCCCGAGAGGATGAAGACGTCGAGTCGTTGCGCGGGACATGAAGCTCCTCGGTGACGGGTGATGCCGATCGTTTCGGGGATGCTATCGACCGCAGGAGCAAACCACCATCACTACCTGAGCATCCATCGTAATTCCCGGGGCGAGTCGGGCATTCTTGGCTGGCTCGGGTTCCCGGGCGGCATCCCCGCACGTGAGTGGTCAGTTTCGGCGCCAAAAGAAGAGTTTTGGTGCCGAAAGTGGCCACTCATGGGCCGATGGCACAAAAGGCGCAGCCTAGCGGCCGCGGTTGGCTCTGCGAATCTCGCGCGGGGCACGGCCCGCCGCGAACGACTGCGACGAGTCGACGATGAAGCCCTGCTGAAGCGCCTCGCGGCCCAGGAGCATCCTGAACCCCATCGAGTCACGGTTGGCGAGGGTCACCTCGGCGGTGACGGTTCGCCCGGCGAGGGCGACGTCGAGCAGCACGACGATGCGCTCCTGCTCGTGGCCGGAAGAGCTGCGCACCACCCGGCGATCGTGGACGGGCCGCACAATGGTGACGGCGTCGGCCTCTGACTCCTGCCACGGGTGAATTGAGAACCTCACCTGCTCGGTCGCAGTATCAGACCCAGCTGGGCCATCGGAGAACACCTCGACATCAAAAGCGTGCAAGCTTGAGGTGCGTGCCCCGGTGTCGAGCTTTGCCTTGATCCAGGGCACTTCCACACCCGGCAGACTCACCCACTCGCGCCATCCGACGATGGTGCTTAGATAGGTGTTCTCTGTCATCCCCCCATCATCTCAGGGCTGCCCAATGAAACTCGCCATCCTCTCTCGCGCGCCACAGTCGTATTCGACTCAGCGGCTTCGTTCGGCTGCCCAGCAGCGCGGGCACACCGTCAAGGTGCTCAACACCTTGCGGTTCGCAATCGACCTTGCCGGCCCCGAGCCGGACCTGCACTTTAGGGGGCGCCCGCTCTCGGTCTATGACGCGATTCTCCCCCGCATCGGCAACTCGATCACCTACTTTGGCACCGCCGTGGTTCGCCAGTTCGAGCAGATGGATGTTTACACGCCGAACACCGCAAACGGCATCGTCAATGCGCGAGACAAGCTGCGGGCGACCCAAATTCTCTCCCGCCACAACATCGCCATGCCCGCGACCGCGTTCGTGCGCAACCGGGCGGATGTGCGGCCGGCCATCGAGCAGGTCGGCGGCGCGCCCGTCGTGATCAAGCTCTTGGAGGGCACCCAGGGCATCGGTGTGATTCTGGCCCCGGATGCGAAGGTCGCCGAGGCGATCATCGAGACTCTGCACTCCACCAAACAGAACGTGCTGATTCAGCAGTTCATTGCCGAGAGTCGTGGCCGCGACATCCGCGCTCTCGTCGTGGGTGACCGTGTTGTTGCGGCGATGCGGCGCAGCGCGGTCGGCGACGAGTTCCGGTCAAATGTGCACCGCGGAGGCTCGGTCGAGCCCGTTGAGTTGACGCCGGAGTATGAGCGCGCCGCCGTGCGCTCCGCCCAGATCATGGGCCTTAAGATCGCCGGGGTCGACATGCTCGAGGGCAACGACGGCCCCCTCGTGATGGAGGTCAACTCCTCCCCCGGACTGCAGGGCATCGAGGCGGCTACCAAGCTCGACGTTGCCGGCGCCATCATCGACTACATCTCCAATGAGGTCGCATTCCCCGACATCGACATTCGCCAGCGTCTGGCCGTTTCGACCGGTTACGGTGTTGCCGAACTTGTCGTCCACTCGGGCGCCGACCTCGTGGGCAAGACCCTCGGCGAATCCGGCCTGCTGGAGCGCGACATCACGGTGCTCACTCTGAACCGCGGAACCACCGTGATTCCGAACCCCCGCGCGCGCCAAGTGCTGCAGCCCGAGGACCGCCTGCTGTGCTTCGGCAAGACAGAAGAGATGCGCTCGCTCAACCCGACCCGTCGCCGGGCCAGGGTGCGCAAGCTTCCGAAGAAGGCAGAAGAAGCCAGCTGACGGTTGTGCGCGCTAGTCTCGTGAGCCTCACCGGCTAAAGGAGGCGATCTGTATGTCGTTTCAGGCTTACCTCGACACCATCGAAGCGAAGACGGGGCTCACCCCGCGGCAGCTGATAGCGCTCGCCGAGAAACGCGGGTTCGGCCCCGGCACCAAGGCGGCGCCGATCGTGGAATGGTTGAAAGAGGACTACGACCTCGGGCGCGGCCATGCGATGGCCCTGGTCCATGTGATCACCAAGGGGGCGACGATCAGCGACAAGCACGTCGGCACGGATGGCGCCCACAGCGATGCGAGCACCACCCTCTGGCTCGACGGCGCAGCAAGCAAACCCCCCGGATGAGCCGACCGGGGTGCTGTAATGCTGGTCTAGCTAGGCCGCGAGCATCACGGCGTCAGACCCGACCATGAGGTCGCCGTCGATGACGCCAACGCGAACGGTTCCGCCTTCGGCGAGGTCGCCCGCCACGAGCATCTCCGCCACCCGGTCGTCGACCCGGCGCTGAATGACGCGTCGCAGCGGCCGCGCACCGTATTCGGGCTGGTAGCCCTCGTCAGCGATCTGGTCGACCGCAGCATCCGAGACCACAAGCCGGATGCCCTGGGCAGCAAGGCGCGCCTCCGTGCCCGCGAGCAGCAGGCGCACGATCGTGCGGAGCTGCGCCTTGTCGAGCTTGCGGAACAGCGCGATCTCATCGATGCGGTTGAGAAACTCGGGCCGCATCGACTCGCGCAGCTTGCCCATCACCCGGTCGCGCAGAGCCTTCTCCGAGCCGAACCCGTTGTCGGCTTCTGTGCCGGAGTCAGCGACGAAGCCGAGGGCTCCGCTGCGGCTCGCGAGAAACTCCGACCCGATGTTGGAGGTCATCACGATGACCGTGTTGCGAAAGTCGACCGTGCGGCCCTGGCCGTCGGTAAGGCGCCCGTCGTCGAGCACCTGCAGCAGCAGATTGAACACGTCCGGGTGGGCCTTCTCGATCTCGTCGAGCAGAATCACCGAGTAGGGGTTGCGACGAACCCGTTCCGTGAGCTGCCCAGCCTCGTCGTATCCGACGTATCCGGGAGGAGCCCCGACCAGCCGGCTCACGGTGTGCCGCTCACCGAACTCACTCATGTCGAAGCGAAGCATCGAATCTTCGGTGCCGAACAGCGACTCGGCGAGCGCCTTGGCGAGCTCGGTCTTGCCCACACCCGTCGGGCCCAAGAAGAGGAAGCTGCCGACGGGACGACGCGGGTCGCCGAGTCCTGTGCCGTTGCGACGGATCGCTCGGGCGATTGCGGTGACAGCGTCATCCTGGCCAATCACCCGCTCGTGAAACTCGGTTTCGAGGTGCGCGAGGCGCGAACGGTCGGCCTCCGTGAGCTTGGTCGTGGGGATACCCGTCGCACGAGAGATGATCTCGGCGATCTGTTCCGCGTCGATCACGGCGGGCGCGGTGCCCGTTGAGGTACCCGACTCGGCTGCGGTTACCGCCTTCTGAAGCTCGTCGATGCGGTCCCGCAGCGCGGAAGCATCCTCGTAGCGCTCCTCGGCGACGGCCGCATCCTTTGACGCGACCGCCTCGGCGAGCTGCTCTTTGAGGGCAGCGACGTCGACCCGCAACCCGAGCCGCAGGCGCAACCGCGCCCCCGCCTGGTCGATCAGGTCGATCGCCTTGTCGGGCAGGAACCGGTCGCTGATGTACCGCGACGACAGGTCGACGGCAGCCTGGAGGGCAGCATCCGTGTAGGTCACACCGTGGTGTTCCTCGTAGCGCGAGCGCAGCCCGGCCAGAATCTGCACGGCATCCTCCGCGCTGGGCTCGGCAACCGTCACAGGCTGGAACCGCCGCTCAAGAGCGGAGTCCTTCTCCACCCTGCGGTATTCGCTCAGGGTGGTCGCGCCGATCAGGTGCAGCTCGCCGCGGGCAAGGCGAGGCTTGAGGATGTTGCCGGCATCCATTCCGCCTCCATCGCCGCCACCCCCGGCCCCCACAATGGTGTGGAGCTCGTCGATGAAGATGATGAGTTCGCCCTTGTGCGCGCTGACCTCCTCCATGAGCTTGGTCAGGCGCTCCTCGAAGTCGCCGCGGTACCGCGCACCGGCAAGCATTCCGGGTAGATCGAGGGAGACAAGACGCTTGTTGCGCAGTTGCTCGGGCACGCTGCCGTCGACGATTGCCTGGGCGAGGCCCTCTACGACAGCGGTCTTACCGACACCCGCCTCGCCGATCAGGACCGGGTTGTTCTTGGTTCGCCGGGAGAGTATCTCGATCGTCTGCTCGATCTCGTCGTGACGGCCGATGACAGGGTCGAGACCCCCATCTCGGGCCTGAGCCGTGAGGTCGACGCCGTAGGTGTCGAGCGTGGGAGTTTCGGATGCCGCGGCACCAGCGCCGGCTGCGTCTGGAGCCGCCGCGCGACCAGATTGCAGAGCCTGCGGCGTGACGCCGTGGGCGGCAAGAATTCGACCGGCGGCAGAGTCGTGGTTAACAACAAACGCAAAGAACACGTGCTCAGGGTCGATATAGGTCGAGCCGAAGGCACGGGCCACCTGG
>NZ_JBACFR010000243.1:0-1780 GCF_056262345.1 Homoserinimonas sp. | reverse complement strand
TGGGTTATGAACCTCGACGTCTGGGAGAGTTTTCCCGTCGAACTCCAGCAGATCGTGCACGAAGAATCGGCAAACGCTGCACTCAACATCTGGGAGGGTTACCTCGACATCGAGGCTGGGGCCGGTGAGCTCATCGCCGCTGGCGACGTGATCCGCACCAGCGACGTGAGCAAGCTCGAGCCCATCGCTCAGAAGCAGCGTGATGCTGCGCTGGCCGCGCTTGCGCCGAGTGCTCCCGCGAGCGCCAGTGACCCCAAGGGTGCGATCAAGGACTACCTGGACCGCATCGACTACTGGACCTCTGTGCTTGAGGACGAGGGCTACGCGGTTGCCGAGCGCACCCCCGAGGCCATCCTCGAGGCCTTCGCCGGGCTCGGCGATGTGGAGCTCTCCGGCTTCTTCGACACCTTCTCGTCGGAGTTCGTCGCCTCAACGATGCCCAAGTAGAACCACCGGCACGTCCAAAAGAACCGAACTCGGGGCCTCGTGCGTTGTCCGCGCGAGGCCCCGAGGCTAGGCCATGACCCACACGATCGAGGAGTCCTGATGTCGGAGGCAACAGCGGTGCCGGGCAACCCCGTCGCCATCGAACAGGTGCCGCGGGTCATCCGCGTCATCGATCGAATGAGCGAGATTCTCAGCTACGGTGCCTCGGCTGCCCTCGTGCTCATGTCGATCAACATCATTGCCGATGTGATCGGCAGGTCACTCTTTCACTCACCCGTCATGGGAACACTGGAGCTCACATCGTTCTGGTGGATGCCCACCATCGCGCTCCTGGCTTTTGCCGTGACCGAACGGCACCAGGAGCACATCAAGGTCACCCTCCTGCTCGATTCTTTGCCCCTGCGCATGCGGCAGATCATCGAAGGTTGCGTGAGCATCCTGGCGACCCTGCTGCTCGTCGCTCTCGCCTACTTCACGTTCGTCAACGCGCTCGATAGTGCCGAGATCCGCCTCGCGGCGAACTCCACCCCGCCGATTCCCATCTGGCCGTTCAAGTTCGTCGCCGCCATCGGGGTCGCCATGCTCGCGCTCCAGACCGCGGCAACCGCCTACCGTCACTTCGCGGGATTCCTTCCGCGAGAAGATGACCTCGCAACGGAGGCCGACGTCTCATGACCACGCAGATTCCCCAGCTTGATGAAACTCCGGATGCATCCCTGCCGAGCGCAGGTCACCGCGCTGGCCGCATTGTCTTTGCGGTAGGCCTGGCCGTTACGGCGGCTTCGCTCGTGCTCCTGCTGTTCGTCGACATTCCGAACCTGCTCGCCGGTGTGCTCGTGATTGCCCTCTCCATCGTGCTGATCCTGATGGGAATCCCCGTGGGGGTCGCCATGCTCGGGGCCGCCCTTCTGGGGCTGTGGGCAATCGGGGGAGCCAGGGTCGTCGTGGGTACCCTCGAAAACGCCGCATTCAACGCAACGGATTCATGGTCCTTGAGTGTGATCCCCATGTTCATTCTCATGGGAACGATCCTGTGGAAGTCGGGGCTCACGGCCACGGCATTCGAAACGGCGCGCCAGTGGCTCGGCTGGTTGCCCGGCGGACTTGCTGTCGCGACCAACTATGCGGGCGCAGGGCTCGCGGCTGGCAGCGGCAGCACCATCGGCATCACCTATGCACTGGGCCGCGTCTCGATTCCCGAGATGATCAAGGCAGGCTACAAGCCGTCGCTTGCGGTCGGATCCGTCGCCGCTGCGGGAACTCTTGGCCAGATCATCCCACCGAGCCTTTTGCTCGTGGTTTATGCGGGTGCGGCATCGGTGCCCGTGGGGCC
>NZ_JBACFR010000242.1:0-3636 GCF_056262345.1 Homoserinimonas sp. | reverse complement strand
CGACGCTGCAATCGAGGGGCCGCCGGTCATGATCGTCGGCGAAACCGTGTGGCTTTCGCAACTCTCGTCGTCTGCCGTGTGGTGCGCTGGCGGCGCCGTGATCTGGTGGGTCCACTGGTTTGCCGACGGCGGGCGCTCGTCGACCAGGGGCTTCGCCCGGTTCGCCCTCGTCGTCGTCGCCGGCTTTGCCTCCGTCGCGATCGCCCTCGGCGGCCTCACGACCGCGCTCTATGTGGGGCTAGCTACGCTCGCCACGACCTCCAGTGTTCTGGACGAACTCGCCAGAGCCATCGCAAACCTGGCCGCCGGTGCCGCACTGTGGGCTTACTACCGCACCGTCTTTCGCGAGGCTTCGGATGGCGTGCGTGAGGCGGTACGCATCGTTTCGTCAGGGATCTCCCTCGTCTTTGCAGCGTCGGGACTCGGCGTTGTGGTCAACGCCCTTCTCGCGTCGTTTACGGAGCCTCTTGCCTCCTCTGGCCCGGCCCTGCTGCTCTTTGGCGGGCTTTCCGCGCTTGTCGTAGGCGGGGTCGCCTGGTGGGTGTTCTGGCGCCCCCGTGGCGTCGGCGCAACCGATCACGATTCACCGGTTCCGGATGCCGCCACCAGCGCCGGGGGACGCCGAATCTATCTCGTGGTCGTCTTCGGTGTCAGCACTCTCATCGCCGTGATAACCCTGCTGGTCATCGCCTACGAAGTCTTCACCTTCCTGCTCGCGCCATTCTCGACGGGCGGCAGCCTCATCGACAACATCCGGGCGCCTCTCGGTCTACTCACCGCGACCCTCCTCGTTGCCGCCTATCACTTCGCGCTGTGGCGTTCCGATCGCGCCGCAACGGTGGCCGCCGGGCCCGAGGCGAGCTCAGGCATCACCCGCATCACCCTTGTTGCGCCCGACCCGCGAGGTGAACTGCGTGCGGAACTCGCACGGGCTACCGGGGCATCCGTCACCCTCCTCCGCACTGCCGAACCGACAGAGCCGACGGATCTAACGGAGTCAACGGACCTAACCGAGCCGACGGATCTAACGGAGCCAACGGAGCCGGAGCCGACGGAGCCGGAGCCGACGGATGCCACGAGGGTGACCGCCGCGATCGCTGCCGTTTCTGCCCCGCATGTGCTCGTGGTAGTTCGCGGTGCGCAGGTCGAGGTCATCCCCCTCGCGGAGTGAGCGCAGCGTCGCGGCGCTGGCGTGGCCGACGCCTGCGCCCACCCTGTCGCTGATCACCGCCGGGAGCGAGAAGTCGCTCCCGCACGAGTGCGCCGATGGCAGCCCTGGCGGGCGAACGAGCAGAGCTGTCGAGCAGGGTGGCGCCTCTGAGCAGAGCAGCGTCGAACGCCGCGGGGTCGTTCGGCACAAACACGGCATCGGTCACCCCACCGAATCTCTCGAGTGATTGAGCAACCTGCACCGACGGGGCCGCTCCGATCACGCTCGCCCGCAGGCGGTTCATGACGACCGTGATTCTGTCGGTCACGATCGTGTCGATCAGGTCAACGTGCGCCCGCAAGAACCGTGAGAGCCCTACGGGGTCTGCCGCACCCACCGCAACGATGTGGTCGGCGCTTCTGAGTGCCTGCAGGGTGGCGGCATTGCGCCGAGGTGCGAATACGTCGCTGCTGATCTCTTCGTCGTTTTCCAGGTTGAAGCCCGTGTCAACGACCGTGTAGTCCACCCACTCTCGGCACTGTTCGAGCGCCGTTCGCACGCGATCGGCCGAGAGCTCCGGCCAGCGGCTGGGGCGCCCGATCCCCGTGAGAACCCAAAAGCTCCCCTGAGGGGAAGAGTAGCGCTGGCCGATGCGTTCGAGCTCGGCGTTGGTGAGGGCATCCGCCCCCGCAAGGCGGCACGCTGCGGCAAAGCCGGGCGCCTCATCGAGCAGCCCGAGGGTCGGGGCGATGGATCCGCTATAGGTGTCGACATCGGCGAGCGCCACTGTTGCGCCCGCCGACGCGAGTTCCGCAGCGATCGTGATGGCGAGGCTTGTGCGCCCTGGCGAGCCCGCGGGCCCCCACACCGCGATGACGATTCCTCTGCCAGCGCGGGGCGCGGCAACCCCAGGGGCCGGCGCAGGCGTTGCCAGCAGCATCCCTTCGATCTGTGCCCACTCCGCCTTGTCAACAACCTCATGGAGCCCCACTGTGAGGGCGTTACGTCGATCACTATCGGTGTCGACGATGGCCACGAGCCGCACTCCCTCGCGGTCGGCCTCCGCCAACAGTTGCGGGGTGAGATAACGCTCGGCGGCAGAGGTGACGGCAACATCAGGCCGCGTGGCGCCCAGCAACGACGCAAGTTCCCCGGCACTGCCACACCGCGCGACCACGTCGTGGCCGTTGGCCTGCGCCTCGGCCACGAGCGAGTCTTCGTAGGCGATGGGCACTGCGAAAGCGATGCGGGTCATCGTCACCCCTTGATCGGCTGGGTCGTGGGGATCAGCGCGAGCGACGCGCCCGCCGCCTTCGATTCGAGGATGCGCGCGATGCGATCGCGTGAGACCAACACCTCCACACTCTGAGTCTGAGACCCGGCGATCATCCCATCGGCCTCGCTCACCCGCACGACCGTGACACCGGAGGCAACGACGGTCGGAGATCCGGATTCATCCTCTCGGTCTCCCCCGGCCGCCCAGAGGTCAACCACCGAGCCCTCTCGCACTGAGCGTGGCAGTATTCCCGCGACAGAGACGACGATCGCGGCCGAGGATGAACCCTCAAGAGAGCCAATGGCCGATAACGGTACTAACTCCCCTTTGCCTACTGTGCGTGCCACGACCACCCCGTCGTCAATGTCTCCTGGTCGGAGGTAGTGACTCGCCGATTCCCCCAGCCGCACCCTCGTCTCAACCAGATCGCCGGCCGAGACTGTGTCGCCTGCAGAAAGGGTGCGATCCGATGAATAGACGGTCACGGAGTCGTCGGACGAACCCACAATGAGCATGACGCCCGCGATCGACGCACCGATCAGCACAACGCCGACGGCGAGGCGCACGTCGAACCAGCGGGAGCGCGGCGCCCGACCTCGGTCGTGTGCTGCGAGTGTGCTCATGATTCTCCTTCTGTGTGGCCGACGGTGACCATCGTGGGGGCACCGCGCTGCGTGCGCCGCAAGTTATCCACAGCGACGCCCACTCACGGCAAGCAGGCGCATAATCGACGTATGACTGGCACGGACGACCACGAGGCTGCGAGCTCCCTCGGCAGATTCCTCACCGTCGCCGACGTGGCCGAGGTGCTCAACCTCTCCGCCGCCCAGGCGTATGCGCTCGTGCGCTCGGCAGAGCTGCCCGCCATCAAAGTAGGGGCGGCCGGGCACTGGCGGGTCGAACGCAGCGTGCTCGAGTCCTACATCGAGGCCAAATACGAAGAGAACCGTCGCCACGGCCTGTGGAACCAGGCCGAGTTCGCCGACGTCATCGAGCTGTCGTTCGGACCCCGCTAGGCCTAGACGGCCGCCCGCACCGTTTCAATAACGTCAAACGGCACAATGCGGATGTGAGCCACATCCCGCTCGCGCCGCGCGATTCCCGCCTCGTGCACGGCCAGGTCGAGGTGATCCCGCCCGACCCTGTCGATGGTTCCGTGGATGGCCTCGCCCCGTGACTGGGTGATCTCGACTGCCGTACGCCTTCGGCA
>NZ_JBACFR010000241.1:0-16987 GCF_056262345.1 Homoserinimonas sp. | reverse complement strand
AGGGAGTAGGCGATGTTGATCACGCACAGTCCGTCACGCTCGGCCTCGTCGAAGCCTTCGGCGAGCGCCGCGAGCAGATCGCCGACTCGTCCGCGCCAGGCTGACCAGTGGGTGGGGTTGACGATTACGTCCGTGTAGCGGATGCCCGAAGCACTCTGCCGGGCGGCGAACCGATAGGCCAGGGCCGAGGCCTGTTGCGGTGTGCGGATGAGTCCGCACTGCCAGTCGAGAAAGCGGAGGAAGGCCGAAAGCCCGCCTGTGCCCACCCCGGAGCCCGCGTCAATTGTGTCGGTCGTGTCTGGCGCAAAGTGGGTGCCGAGGTCGAACAGCGTTGCTGCCGGACCCGGGAGTGCCACCCCGGATTCGCGAGCCAGCTCGATCAGGTCGATCAGCTCGAAGGTCCCCTCGAGGTGAACGTGAACTTCGGCCTTGGGTATCGAGCGAATCGTCTCTTCGTCGACGCGCTTCGCCCCCGGGGTGAGGTGCGCTTGGGCGGGGGCGGGCGGTGTCGTGGTCACGGTGTGGCCGTCTCTCGTTTCGCTGGAACGGATCGGGCGCTCGCGGGCGCCCCTGATCATCCTAGAACTTGTCAACAAGTTGAGGATGGCGTCGCAGTAGGTCTGCACAAAAGCAGAGGCGGCCCCGGCGACGTGCTGCGCGAATCGCGACAACTGCCGCGGAATCGACGCAGTCTCCCCTAGCGTGGTCGCAGTTCCGAAGCCCTCACCTCAGCGCCGAGCAGGAGAGTCCATGGCCTACATCGATATCAACCCGGATCAGCTCAGATCAGTGCTCGGCAGCATGCCGCCCGCAACCCCATTCGACATGCTCAACCTGCTGCGCTTTCGAGAGACGGCCGAGTATCCGGCGCAGTACGCGAACCAGCCGGTAGCCATCAGCGGCGCAGAGGCCTACGCGACCTATGGCCGTCACGCTCGCCAGCACCTCGCTGACATCGGCGCCGAGGTTGTCGTCATGGCAGAATCCCCCGGCACGCTCATCGGCCCCGTCGACGAGCAGTGGCATCAGGTATTGCTCGTGCGTTACCCGTCGATCGAGCAGTTTGTGGCCATGGTCACCGACCCGTCCTATGAGGAGGCGGCCGTGCACCGCACAGCGGCTCTCGCCGACTCGCGGCTCATCGTGACGCTAACGCGATAACGGTCTTCTCCCGACCGCATCATCGCTCGACGAGGATGCCGTCTTCGTCGCTCCACAGCGTGTGGCCGGGCACAAAGATCACCCCGCCGAATTCCACAACACCGTCCACCTGGCCCTCCCCTGCCTTCGCGCTCTTGCGGGGGTTGCTCCCGAGCGCTTTGACGCCCAACTCCAGCGTGCTGATGGCCACACGATCGCGGATCGCGCCGTTGATCACGACCCCCGACCATCCGTTCTGCACCGCCGCTGCCGCGATGAGATCGCCCATCAGGGCCGAGTCGAGGGAGCCGCCGCCGTCGACGACAAGCACGTTGCCGTCGCCTGGCGAGTTCAGGAGCGCCTTGACGATGCCGTTGTCGCGGTAACAGCGAACGGTGCGGATGCTGCCGGTGAAGCGCGGCTTGCCCCCCAGGTTGAGAAGCTGAAGGCTCACCGACTGCAGGGCATCCTCGTGCACGTCATAGAGGTCAGCCGTGGTGAAATCGGCGGTCGTGTCGGCGAGGCTGCTGTCGGTTTCGGTCATGACCGCAACGCTATTGGCCGGGCGCAGCGCACGAAAGGCGTTACTGATCTTGGTGCCACACGTTCTTCTCACCTGCCCAAGAACCCGGATTCTTGCGTCGCGCAGGGCACGCATGGTTCGCATGGTTCGCATGGTTCGCAGAGGGGCCACGGCCAGCGCAGGCTTAGCGAACGGCTGTGACGGGACCTCGTTGAGCAGGCTCGGGATGCACCGGCTCGTTTCCGCTGACGCAAAAGCGCGTGCGTCCTGCCTCTTTGGAGGCGTACATCGCAGCGTCCGCCTCGGCCATGAGGGCGTCGGCGTCGGTTCCATGCTCAGGGTAGAGGGCGATTCCGAGGCTCACCGACGCGTCAAGGTCGACGCCAAGAACGGTGACGGGCGTTTCGAACGCCGCGAGGATCGAGCGGGCCACCGCCTCCGCCTCTGACGCGTCGTTCACCTCGGGCAGCAACACCACGAACTCGTCGCCGCCCTGCCGAGCCACGGTGTCACTGGCCCGAACGCTCGCGCGCAGGCGGTCGGCGATCTCCCGCAGGAAGGCATCCCCCGCCTCGTGCCCGTGGACGTCGTTGACCGACTTGAATCGGTCGAGGTCCACGAACATTACGGCGAGACCGTTGCCGTGCCGATCGGCCATCGCGATGGCCTGCTCGAGCCGGTCATTGAGCACCCGGCGGTTGGGCAGCCCCGTGAGCTCGTCCACGAACGCGAGCTGTCGGATCTCTTCTTGATACCGACGAATCTCGGTGATGTCACGGAAGGTGACGACGGCTCCCGTGACCCCGCCGTTCACCGTGAACGGCGCCGCGCTCACCCCCACATGGATGAGGCATCCGTCCTTTCGCACGAACACCTCGTCATTGCTTCTGAAGGTCATTCCCGTTGTGGCGACGGCCCGCATGGGGCAAAACGCCGAAGTCGGTTCGGTATCGGGATGCGCGTGAAAGAGGGCATGGGCGTCGCGCCCGATTATCTCCTCACGCCGCCACCCGAGCAGCCGGGCGCATTCGGGGTTGACGTCGGTGATGGTTCCCCGGGAGTCCATCACGAACAGACCCTCCCCGAGGGTGTTCTGAATGGCTTCGAGCCTGAGCGTCGTCGCGGCCTCTGAGCGGCTCACCCGCAGACGCACGACCGTCATCTGGGCTGCGTAGGTGCCGAGCGCCAGCAGAACGACGAGGCCAGCAATGTAGAGGGCGAACGTCGCGGTATCGCGCACGATGCTGGCCGATGGCAGCGCCGCCGACGGCATCCACGCCACGATCTTCCATAGGTCGTCGTGCGCGTGGTCAAACCCGTGGGTCTCGTCTCCGGCGAGCCGCACACCAACGTGCGAGGGGTGGGCCGTGCCATACGCATAGATGCCGTCGGGCCCGCTGACCTCTCCGGTTTCGGCTGTGCTGATGGCTGCCCAGGCTTCGGGGCTGCCCGTCGCGAAACCGGTTTCATCACCCAGTACGAAGCCGAACTCGCCAAGACCCTCCGGGGCGACGAGCCATCCACCATCGGCGTTGAGCATCATCGGCAGCGAGCTATCGCTCATGGATTCGCGAAAGCGCTCCAAGAATTGGGCACCGTCGACGTAGATGACAACGAGACCCTGCCGAGCGCCCTCGCTGTCGAAGACGGGAGTGGCAAGCCGCATCGTTGGATGCAGGGGAACCGCGAATTCCGAGTCATCAACCTTGAGATCGAGGGGCGAGACATAGACATCACCAACCGCGAGGGTGCGGGTGTTGTGGAACGAGTAGCGGTCTGACCAGTCGGCGAGCTGATGCTCTGGCACCGGGGCGATCGCCCCGCCCTCGGCTTTTTTCACCACGAGCACCTCCCGCCCCTGCTCATCGATGTAGCGAAGCTCCTGGATGGAGTGCTTCTTTGAAACAAAGGCGACGAACAGTTCGGATGCCTGCTGCAGCGACGCTTCGGTGCGGTCGGAGGCGAGCTGGACCACTGCGGGGGCTGCTGCCGCAACGAGCACATCGCTGCCGAGGCTGTCGAGCCGGGTCTCGAGCCCGCGCACGGTGGTCTCTACGGTCGCCTGCTGCTCCACGGCCAGCTCGGCGCGCTCGCGCAGGGCCTGGTCAGAAAGGATCGCCACAAACACCAGCGAGTAGATGAGAACGAGGGCAACGGGCGCCACGATGAACGGCCAGAACCATCTCGTCCGTTCCGCGTTCGGGTGCGCGGAACCGACATGATCGGGTATCACAGTGGAACTATAGCTAGCTCCAAGGTCCGCCGAAGAATCCTGCTTGCGCCGCCGCGCGCGTCGCGCGCTTGTCCCCCGGTGCGCCTGCACCTCCCCCGAGAATTCGGAGGCTGACCTCGCGATTCGTCCCCCAAAGTGGCGGACCGGTTACTCGGCCCGTCTGGCCGGGCGAGGCGTGCGTGCAGCGCTCGTGACGGTGGCACCTGACAGGCTGGGGGGATGACCGACGAGACTCGAACCTCAGCCCTCCAGATTCTGCGCACCCTCGTCGGGTCGCCGACTGCCGATTTTCACGAGGGCCAGTACGAGGCCATCTCGAGCCTTGTCGACGGGCACAGTCGCGCGCTCGTCGTGCAGCGCACCGGATGGGGCAAGTCGGCGGTCTATTTTGTCGCGACCCTGCTGCTGAGGCAGCGCGGCGGCGGGCCCACCGTGCTCGTCTCACCCCTGCTCGCCCTCATGCGCGACCAGATCTCGGCCGCTGAACGCGCCGGAGTTAGGGCCGTTGCCATCAACTCAACCAACGCTCACGAGTGGGGAGACGTGGTTGCCGCGCTCGAGCGTGACGAAGTCGATGTTCTGCTCGTCTCGCCCGAGCGGCTGAACAACCCGACCTTTCGCGAGCAGCAACTCCCGGCGCTCGTGGCGCGTATGGGCCTGCTCGTGGTCGACGAGGCCCACTGCATCAGCGACTGGGGCCACGACTTCAGGCCCGACTATCGACGCCTGCGCGACTTGATCGCCCAGATGCCGTCGGGAGTGCCCGTGCTCGCGACAACCGCGACGGCCAACAGTCGCGTGGTTGCCGATATCGCCGAACAGCTGGGCGGCGCTGAGGTCGTGACGATTCGCGGCCCGCTGGCCAGGGCATCCTTGCGCCTGGGCGTGCTGCGCCTGCCCGACTCGAAGACGCGCCTCGGCTGGCTGCTCAGCCACTTGGGCGACCTGCCCGGTTCCGGCATCATCTACACGCTCACGGTGTCGGCGGCAGAAGACACCGCACGACTGCTGCGGGATGCCGGCCATGCCGTTCGCGCCTACACCGGTCAGACCGACACGGGCGAGCGTGAGGAATCGGAGGGGATGCTCAAGCGCAACGAGGTCAAGGCCTTGGTCGCCACGAGCGCCCTGGGGATGGGTTTCGACAAACCGGACCTGGGGTTTGTCGTGCACCTCGGCGCGCCCTCCTCCCCCGTTGCCTACTACCAACAGGTGGGGCGCGCCGGTCGCGCCACCGAGAACGCGGATGTTCTGCTGCTTCCGGGCACAGAAGACCGCGATATCTGGCAGTACTTCGCCACGGCATCCATGCCAGATCAGGCCCGCGCCGAACGCATTCTCTCCGCCCTTGAGCGTGAACGCCCCACCTCGACGCCTGCCCTCGAGGCCCTGGTCGACATCCGCCGCACCCCGCTCGAGCTCCTGCTCAAGGTGCTCGATGTCGATGGTGCCGTACGCCGCGTGCAGGGCGGGTGGGTCGCAACGGGCGAGCCGTGGACCTACGACGCCGAGCGTTACTCCCGCATCGCTGCGGAACGGGTTGCCGAGCAGCAGCACATGATCGAGTACGAGACCACGACCTCCTGCCGCATGGAGTTCTTGCAGCGCACCCTCGACGACGAAACAGCGACCCCGTGCGGGCGCTGCGACAACTGCGCTGGCGCCTGGTATCCCACTGCTATCGCCGCGGATGCTGCAGCGTCGGCGGCATCATCCCTCGACAGGGTTGGCGTTGCCATCGAGCCGCGGGCGCAGTGGCCCACGGGCGCGGATCGGCTCGGGCTGCCCGTCAAGGGGCGCATCGCTGCCGCCGAGCGACCGCTTGAGGGCAGGGCTCTCGCCCGCCTCACGGACCTGGGCTGGGGCGGCACGCTGCGCGAACTCTTCGCCCCCGGCTCCCCCGATGCTCCCGCTTCGGCGGCGCTCATCGCCGCATGCGTTCGGGTGCTCGCGGGCTGGGGATGGGAGGAGCGCCCGGCCGCGATCGTGACGATGCCCTCCCGGCGGCACCCGCAGCTCATCGAGTCGGTCGCCGCTGGGCTGTCGCAGGCGGGTCGGCTGCCGCACCTGGGGTCCCTGGAATACCTCAAGGGCGGCCCGGAGGGCGAGCCGGGCGGCAATAGCGCCTATCGTCTCGCCGGCGTGTGGGGTCGCATCGGGGTGCCGGATGCGCTGGCCGACGATCTTGCCGGTCTCGCGGCGACCAAGCCAGACAGCCCGATTCTGTTGATCGATGACCTCGTCGACAGCAGATGGACCATAACGGTGGCATCCAGGGCGCTGCGTCAGAGCGGTGCGGCCGGGGTGCTCCCCTTTGCGCTTGCCGTCGTGCGCTAGGGAGGCTCCCGCCTAGTCGAAGAGCTCGCTCAGCCAGCTGTCCTTGCGCTTTTTGTAATACGGAGCCTGCCCATAGGGCTGCTGCGCCTGGCGCTGATCACCGCGCAGCTGATCACCGCGCAGCTGGTCGCCGCGGAACTGGTCGCCATAGCGAGGGTCAACATAGGTCTGCTGCGGCGCGGCGGGCCGTGCGGGGCCGGCCTCGGCAGCGGCACGGTCAAGAATCTTGTCGAGCTCTCCACGGTCGAGCCACACGCCGCGGCACACGGGGCAGTAGTCGATTTCGACGCCGTTGCGCTCGCTCATTGTCAACAGGGTTGAGTCAACAGGACACTTCATTTGGCTCCCTAACGATGTTGGCCGCGAAAGCGGATCGATCAAGAGTAGCCGCGCGCTCCTGAACAGAAGCATGCACTCATCGCGCTAGCGAACGACGTACCAGCGCCCACCATCTCGGCGAGTCAATTTGGGGTGCAGGGGCTGCGCCACCGCATCCGTCGCCTGGATCACGTGCACGGCCACCCTTCGGGCAACGCTCTCGTCATCGGCGGTAAACCGGATCACGATGCGCGGCGCTCCGGCCACGATGCCGAGGTCGAAGGCCTCGACGGTGGTGAGGGCCGCGGCGGCGTCAGGCGCCGCCGGAAGCACCTGCTCGGGCTGCACCCCTGGCCTGGGCGCGCCGATGGTTATGGTGGTGCGGTAAGAGGCCATCCGCCAACGCTATCCCCCTCCCCGTCGCCGGTTTTCGCGCCATTCCGATGCCGCCGCCGAACCCTGGCATCACCCCCGTGAAGCTGCTCATAACCTGCGTGAATGCTCTCGCTCTGGCACCTCCCGGTCGTATGCTCGGGACATGACCGAGCCCACAACCGCTGCCGATCTCGCCGACATCCCCCTCACTCGAATCGACGGCACATCCGCGAAGTTCGGTGACTACGCCGACGGGCCTGTGCTCGTTGTCAACGTCGCCTCCCGCTGCGGCCTCGCACCGCAGTATGAGCAGCTCGAAGAACTGCAGAAAAAGTACGGCGAGCGAGGCTTCACGGTGCTGGGGTTCCCCAGCAACCAGTTCGCGCAGGAGCTCAAGACCTCAGAGGACATTTCGGAATACTGCTCGACCACCTGGGGAGTCACCTTTCCCATGTTCGAGAAGACCAAGGTGAACGGCCGCCACAAGCATCCGCTCTATGCGGAGCTTCACCGCGCCAAGGACCCGTCAGGGCTCGCTGGCCCCGTGGTGTGGAACTTCGAGAAGTTTCTTGTGCTCCCGAGTGGCGAAGTTCGCCGGTTCCGCCCGACGACCAAGCCCGACGACCCCGCGATCGTGGACTTGATCGAGGCGAACCTTCCCCCCGCAGAGAACGCCTCCGACGAGGGCGCGAACTAAACCATGTCGGCAGAGAAGAAGCTCAGGCACGAACCGGATGCTCAGCGCTACACGCTCCGCGTGGGCAGCGACCTCGTGAGCGTGGTTGACTACGCCCTCAACGGCGACCGGGTCTCCTTCACCCGCACCTATACGAATCCGGTCTGGCGCGGCCAGGGCCACGCGGCAGAAATCGTGGAGTTCGCCGTGAACGACGTCGAGGCCGCTGGCCGCACTGTTGTGCCGATGTGTTGGTACGTGGGCAAATGGTTCGACGAGCATCCCGAGCGCGCCTCGGTGCTCGCTTCGTAAACGAACCCTGCGCACGTAGGCGAACTCTCTAAGTGCCACACCCCTCCCTTTAGTTGAAGCGTCAAGTATCGGTAGAATGGGGCCATGGACGACACTCCCTGGCTCGATGACCGCCAGCTCGCCGCATGGAAGAGCTTCGTTGCGGTTGTCGAGCTTTTGCCGGGAATGCTCGACAGCCAGTTGCAGAGCGACGCCGGCCTTAGCCACTTCGAGTACTACGTGCTCGCGATGCTCTCAGAGGCTCCCGACCGCGCAATGCGCATGACCGCACTCTCCGAACTGGTCAACGCCACCCTGCCCCGCCTCTCTCATGTGATCAGCAGACTCGAAAAGCGCGGCTACGTCGAGCGCTCCAAATGCGCCGAAGACCGTCGGGCAACCAACGCGAGACTGACGGATGCTGGCTGGGCCAAGGTCGTCGAGGCCGCACCCGGCCACGTGCGCAACGTGCGCGCCGCCGTCATCGACAAGCTCACACCCGAGCAGCTCGACCAGCTCGGCGACATCTCCCGAGCCCTGCTCGCCGACTGACGGCGCCAGCCGCGCCGAGCTCCAGACGGGCGAACGTTAGCCACGCGGTGACCCGGTAGCTACAGCGCCATGCTCAGCACTCGGCGAACCGGGATGCTGCCACCGAGATCGTCGGCGACGCGGTGCATCCCGATTTTCTCCGCCACGCGCTCGGATGCGCGATTCTCGGGGTGAATGATGGCGACGAGCTCGGGCACATCGCAGTGCTCGCGAGCAAAATCACGGCAGGCCGCCGCCGCCTCCGTCGCGAGGCCCTGGCCCTGCAGCGCGGTAGCGACGTGGTACCCAACCTCGAGCGTGGCGACGCCGTTGACCTTCTGCCAGGTCAGCCCACAGTCGCCGACAAAAGCTCCCGCGTGAGTCTCGATGATCCAGAGGCCGAACCCGTGCTCTGCGTAGTTCTTCTGGTTCCAGGCGATCCATTCCGCCGCCCCCTCACGCGACTTCGGCGCCGCATAGAACCGCATGACCCCCGCATCCCCCAGCAGGCCGTACATCAGCTCAAGGTCGCGAGGAATCATGGGCCGGAATCGAAGCCGGGCGGTATCGGGAGGGAGCACTCGCCCAATCGTAGGCGACAACCCCCGCACTCCCCCAAGAATGTCTTTCATGAAACCCCCATGTGCGGTCACACGTTACGGGGGTATGGTCTGCCCCACCTCGTGTGAGTCGAAACGAGCAGCCATAACTCGTCGTAATCGGAAGGTCGACAATGAACGCCACCCCCGTGTCCGTTGCCCGTTTTCGCCCCCGCTGGGGTCGCAAGAGCCTGCTCGCTGTGTCGGCATCACTCGCCGCGGCCGCGCTCGTTCTGATGTCGCTGACGCCCGCTGCGGCGCGCCTCCCCGACGAGATACCGGCCAATGGCGCACTGAGAGGTCCCAACACGGAGATTGAGATTACTGGCACCGGGGCGGGGCAGACGGTCACCGGTTCTTTACCGCCGACCGTCATCGTGCCAGATCCTGCAACGCCCTATCCCCCGGCGCCCCCGGCGGGCTACGTCCCCGAGTCAACGTTTGCTGGAGTGATCGATACCGCCTCGGTCGCGGATCCTGATCTCACCGCACAGATGTACTGCATCAACCTACGCGTGCCCACATCGGTGGGCATCGGCTACGAGTCTGGCACCTGGGAAGAATCGAATGTGCCCAACATCGGGTACGTCACCTACATACTGAACAACTACTACCCGACCGTGGCCGCCCCCCCAGGGCTCTCACCGAACCAACAGGCCGCAGCGGTTCAAGCAGCGATCTGGTACTTCACAGACGGGTTTATTCTCGCCCCTGGGGGCCCGGGCCCTGGGGGCCAGGTGCGCGCAGCGACCGCTGCAATCATCGCGGCCGCCCAGGCCAACGGCCCTGTCGTGGAACCACCCGCGCCCGACGTTGCAATAACCCCCGCAACCGCAACTGCAGCTGAGGGAACTGCGGCTGGCCCCTTTACCGTCACGGCCACCGGCGCCACCACCGCAACCGTAAGCGTGCCGACTGGGTACGCGATGTACACGGATGCCGCCGCGACGACTCCGCTTGCCAATCCCAGCGACGTCGCCCCCGGCACCCAGATCTGGATAACCGGGCCAGGAGTGACAGGGGTGACAAGTGTGCTGAATGCGAGAGCCGCGGTCACGGTTCAACGCGGCAACGTTTATCTCTATGACGGCAATACATCCGGGCAAACGGATGCCCAGCGGCTGATCCTCGCCGATACAGCAGAACTCGAGGCGGTCGCCACGGCGGCGGTCGAGTTCTACGCCATCGGTGACCTCACCGTCAACAAGGCGTTCACGGGCGGGGCCGTTGGTCAACAGGGGGCCATCCAGCTCGCGATCGACTGTGGTGAGGGTTATACCTTTCCCGCCGACATCCCCGCGGGTGCCACCACGACGGATACGCAAACATTCGCCGGCATCCCCGCTGGTAATACGTGCACCGTGACCGAGCCGACGACGGGGGCGACCGCTCAAGTCCTTGTCACAACCGATGCGCCGCAGTCCGTCGTCATGGCGGACGAAGGCGCCGCAGTGACGGTAACCAACACCGTCGAGTTCGCACCCGGATCGCTGAACCTCGTCAAGGCAATTGCGGGAGGCGGAGCGGGATCGCAGGACGAGATCTCGGTCACCGTCAGCTGCGTGAGTGGCCTTGAGGACACGTTCGTTGTCCCTGCGGGCTCTGCGGCCGGTGACTACACCCAGACCTACGCTGACTTGCCCGCCGGCGATCTGTGCACGGTAGCCGAGTTGGCCACCGGCTCGAACACCATCGTTGAAGTGACAACGGATGCCCCGATCACCGTGACCATCCTCGCGGGCGCGCCCGTCGAAGCGCGGGTCACCAATACCGTCGAGTTCCGGCCGGGAGCGCTGAACCTCACCAAGGTTATTAGCGGTGCCGGAGCAGGCTCGCAGTCAGCGGTGACGGTGAGCATCGTCTGCGATAGCGGGCTGGACGAGACCCTGGTGATCCCCGCCGGGTCGGCAGCCGGTGACTACACCCAGCTCTATGAAGACATCCCCGCTGGCGCGGAATGCATCATCACGGAGCTCGAATCCGGAGCCAACACTGTCGTCGAGGTCGTTGTAGGCGACCCCGTCACGGTGACGATCGAGCCAGCCGAGACCGTTGATGCGGAGCTGATCAACACCGTGACGTTCCGCCCGGGCGCACTGAACGTGGTCAAGGCGATCACCGGGCCGGGTGCCGGACTGCAGTCAGCAATTTCGCTCTCCATCGAGTGCGACAACGGCCTGACCGACACGTTCGACATTCCCGCAGGGGCGACGGCCGGTGACTACGCTCAGACGTTCAGTGACCTGCCCGCTGGCACCGAATGCACCGTGACAGAAACCGAGTCCGGGGCCAATAGCACCGTGAGTGTCATCGCTCAGACATCGGTCACGGTGACGATTGAGCCGGGAGCCGAAGCACAGGCGAGGCTGACCAACACCGTGATGAACATCCCGTTCATGGGCGGCGGCGTGCTGGCCATGACCGGCGGCGGAGAGGCCCTTCTGGCTCTTCTCGCTGGAGGCAGCGCCGTGCTCCTGCTCGGACTCCTGGTGCTGGCGATGGCCAGGATGCGCGCAGCGCGTCGGGCACTGACCGCCGACGAGTAGTCCGAGCGGTGCGGGTGGGGTAGCGACTGGCGCCCCGCCCGCACTGCTGGGGGGTCGGCTCAACTGCGATTAGGCCGTGAGGTTCCTTGTGGCTTCGACGAGGACTCCTGTGGTGGACCGGTAGTACGCCCAGCGTCCCCGCTGTTCCCGACTCACGAGCCCCGCCTCAACAAGAAGCTTCAGGTGGTGGGAGACGGTGGGCTGAGAGAGGCCAACAGGCTCGGTGAGATCGCAGGCACACAACTCGCCTGCCGCGCTCCCCGCGATGAGTGAGAGCAGCTTGACCCGCGAGGGATCGCCGAGCGCCTTGAACACCTTGGCGAGATCCTGCGCAGTGCCGTCATCGATCGCGCCTTCGTTCGCCGGGCTGCAACACGATGCCCCAACCTCAACACTGGTTGGCCCACTGATAAGGGGGAGTGATGTCATGGATCCATACTGCCCCACATATTGACATCTGTCGATGTGTCAGTCAGGCTTGGTCACATCGACAATCATCAATCTATGGAGGTTGGGATGCATCCCGTAGCCGTCATCGGCGCTGGCCCTCAAGGTCTGGCCGCAGCCGCCCACCTACTGGAGCGGGGCCTGAATCCCCTCGTGATCGAGGCCGGGCCAAGCGCAGCCTCCGCGGTCGCCGAATGGGCCCATGTGCGGCTCTTCTCGCCGTGGCCCGAGTTGACGGATGCGGCAGCCCGCAGACTCCTGGAGCCGACCGGCTGGACTGCACCGACCAAGGGCTATCCGACGGGAGCGCAGTGGATCGATGAGTACCTCGCTCCTCTTGCGGATCAGCTCGGAGACCGAGTCCGCTACGGCGCTCGAGTGATCGGGATTGGGCGCAAGGGTCGCGATCTCTCAGTCGACGGCGGCCGTGCCGATCAGCCGTTCGTGGTGCATGTGCAGCGAGCAGACGACGAGGAAGAACGCATCGAGGTGTCGGCTGTGATCGACGCCTCCGGCACCTGGCTAAGCCCAAGTCCGGCGGGTGCGGATGGGCTTGCCTCGCTCGGGGAGAAGAAGGCACACGACGCGGGCCTGGTGGACTATCGAATTCCCAGCACGCAGGACGCAGCCGAGTTCGCGGGCAAGCATGTGGTCGTAATCGGGAGCGGCCACTCGGCTTCCACAGCGGTGAACACGCTCGTCCGAATCGCTCAGCGGGAGCCGCGCACCAGGATCTCCTGGGTCCTTCGGCGCGGCACTGTCGGCAACACCTTCGGCGGAGGCACCGCTGATGAGCTGCCGGAACGGGGCATGCTCGGCCAGCGAGCGAAAGAGGCCGTCGAAAGCGGAGTGGTTGATCTTCACGCCGGGTTCCGCACTGAGCGGTTGAGCATCGAGCATGGGCGAACTGTCGTCATCTCCGAGGACGGGCGCCAGCTCCCCGCCGCGGACAAGGTGTTCGTGCTCACCGGTTTCCGCCCGGATCTGTCATTCCTTTCAGAGGTCCGTCTCGATCTCGACGTGAGGCTCCAGGCGCCGGCCAGCATCGCCGCCGAGGTTGACCCGAACCTCCACTCCTGTGGCTCAGTCAGGGCAACGGGAGCGGCGGAACTTGCTCACCCCGAGCCTGGCTTCTACATCGTGGGGGCTAAGTCCTACGGGCGGGCACCGACCTTTCTCGCCCTCACCGGCTTCGAGCAGGTCCGCAGCGTTGTCGCGGAACTTGCTGGAGACAGGGAGGCGGCAGCTCGGGTTGAACTTTCACTCCCAGACACGGGCGTGTGCGGTGGATCCGGGGTCTTCGACGCCCCGGAGGACAGCGACCGCTCAGACTCCTGTTGCGCACCCGCACCGCAGCTCATCCAGCTCGGGGCGGCGCCCTTCGTCCGCTGACGAAGTCGTCTCGCTAGCGAACCATCCGCACTTCTTCGCCGCCAGTGTCGAACCCAGTGGCTTGGCGTGCACCCTCCAAGACAAAGCCATTGCGCTCATAGAAGGCTCGTGCCCGAGGGTTGTCTTCCAGTACCCAGAGGCTTGCTGGCCCATCGCTCACTACCGCGTCTAGGAGCGCCTGGCCAGCCCCGGATCCTTGTTCGGTCGCAAGAAGGTAGATGAAGAAGAGGTCTCGTTCACGTACTGGTGGATCGTCCGCGCTCGCCCCAGAGCCGGCGAAGCCAATGAGTTTGCCATCGCGCTCAGCGACGGCAAACCGATCAGCGGGGCGAGGCCGCGAGCAGATGGCGTCCCACATTGCAAGCCGCTGCTCGCGCGCCTCGTCACCCCACGCCGAGGGAGGGAACACGCTCCCGTAGGTCTCTTTCCAGGTCACCAAATGCAGATCCGCGAGTTCTTGCACCTCGTCGAGATGTGGTGCGCGTATCAAGAACTCCGTCATGGGTCCATAGCTTTGCGATGATCCCCAACCCTGTCAATTGATCGCGTGACCCTCGACCTGGCCCTCTGCGTTTGGCTCTAGCGCCAACCCGCCGCAGGGGCTACATACTTCACGATCGACTTGAGCAGGCTCGCGTTGAAGTCGACACCCATCTGGTTGGGCACCGTGACCAGCACGGTGTCTCCCGCCTGCACCGCAGCATCCGCCGCCAACTGCTCGGCAATGACGTCGGGCTCGCCGATAAACGAGCGGCCGAAGCGCGCCATCGTTCCCTCGAGCCTGCCGACCTGGTCTTTGCTGTCGGCCTGAGCGCGCAGCCCAAAGAAGTGGCGGTCCTCGTCAGTGACGAGCGGGATGATGCTGCGGCTCACCGAGACCCTGGGCTCGAAGTCGTGACCGGCCTCGGCCCAGGCGTCGCGGAAGATCTGAATCTGCTCTGCCTGCAGCTCATCGAACGGCACCCCGGTGTCTTCGACGAGCAGGGTCGAGCTCATGAGGTTCATGCCCTGCTCGGCCGTCCAGCGTGCGGTCGCGCGCGACCCAGAACCCCACCAGATGCGGCGCGAAAGGCCGGGCGACTGCGGCTCGATCGCCAGCAGTCCCGTCTGGCCGCCCGTCATCGCGGGGTCGGCGTGGGCCACACCCGCCTGGTCGATTGCGGCCCGAAAGATGGCGGTCTTCTCGCGGGCAACATCCGCATCCGTCTGCCCCTCTGGGGCGCGGTAGCCGAACGAGCGGTAGCCCTGCAGCGCCGTCTCTGGTGACCCGCGGCTCAGGCCGAGCTGCAGCCTGCCATCGCTGATGAGGTCCGCCGCGGCAGCATCCTCGGCCATGTAAAGCGGGTTCTCGTAGCGCATATCGATCACGCCGGTGCCAAGCTCGATGCGGCTGGTGCGGGCGCCCATCGCCGCAAGCAGCGGAAACGGTGAGGCCAGCTGAGGGGCAAAATGGTGTACTCGCACGTAGGCGCCGTCGACGCCGAGTTCTTCTGCAGCGACCGCGAGCTCGATGGTCTGCTTGAGGGCGTCGGATGCCGTGAGCACCTTGGACCCCGGAACATCTTGATAGTGGCCAAACGAGAGAAATCCGATGCGCTTCACGGGGGATGCAGCGCTCGCCGCCCCTCATCTATTCCGCCGTTCGGCGGCTGCTCGCCTGCGAGTGGTCACTTTCTGCACCAAAACGCAGGTTTTGGTGCAGAAAGTGACCACTCACGCGGGCGCGAGCCGAGGAGCACGACTCAATCCTGTGCAAGGAAGCGATTGGCCCCAGCCAGTGCGCGTACCCTTAACGGATGAGCGAACGACCCGAGCATCAGCACGCGGGTCATGCACGCCCAGAGCGGATGCCGCGGGGCCGCGTGAGCCTGGAACTGCTGCGAGCAGAGGCCCACCAAGAGCGCGACACGATCATCGAGGAGCGCCTGATCGGCGGCGAGGACCCGTGGCAGTTCATGGAGGAGCTGCCGAGCATCGACGAGCTTGTCGTGTACCTGCTGCGAGCGGATGCGATCAATGCGAACGACGGCCAGCGCCCCTCCCCCACCCGCGAGTATCGGGTGATGAGGCAGATCGCGCTGGAGCATCCCGACCTCACCCCCACCGTGTGGCGCATGCTCGATACCGACGGAACCCTCAGCAAGCACCACTGGTTCTAGCGCGCCGACGCCCGCGCGCCATCCCCGCCCGACCTGACAGCGGTATGGGTGCCGTCTCACGCCCCCTGGGTAGGCTGGGCCCATGCGTCTCATGCTCATTCGCCACGGCCAGACTCCCTCCAATGTGCACGGGCTTCTCGACACTGCACGCCCCGGACCCGGCCTCACCGAGCTGGGCCACGAACAGGCCGCACGCATCCCCGAATCTCTGGCGGATACGCCCGTCGACGCCCTCTTCGCCTCGACCCTGGTGCGCACCCAGCTCACCGCAAACCCGCTCGCCGCCGAGCGCGGACTCGACGTTTCCGTCTTGCCGGGCCTGCACGAGATCGAGGCGGGCGACCTCGAGGGCCGCAGCGATCGCGACTCCGTGGTGACGTACCTCAAAACCACCTTCGCCTGGGGCATCGGCGATCTCGACGCGCGCATGCCCGGCGGCCCAGACGGCCACGACTTCTTCGGCCGCTTCGACAGCGATATCGAAAGCATCCTGCAGACGGATGCCCCCACGGCGGCCCTCGTAAGCCACGGAGGCGCAATCCGCGTGTGGGTGGCGCGTCACGCCACCAATGTCGGCCCCAGGTTCGCGGCCGAGAACGCCCTCGACAACACGGGCATCGTGGTGATGGAGGGCTCCTTCACCGAGGGTTGGGTTCTCACCCGGTGGCAGGATCGCCCGATCGGGGGAACCGAGGTGGCGGATGCCTCGGCGGCAGATCCCACGGGCGAAGGTCTCCGCGGGGCAGCGGGCAGCGAAGAAGCTGCCGCGCTCGTCGAAAGCAACGTCGAGCGCATAGCGCAGCACCGCAAATAGGGGCGCGGCCCGCAACTGCCGCGCTAGGCCGTGCCCGACTCCAGGTGTTTGGGGTCACCGGCAAACGCGATTGCGAGTAGTGCCATATCGAGGCGCACCATGCCGAGCATCGCCTCCGTTGCTCGCTGCGCGGCGGCCCTGTCGTCGCTCGCGAGCATCTGCCCGAGTGATCTGGGCACGATCTGCCACGAGAGGCCATAGCGGTCTTTGATCCACCCGCACTGGCTGGCGACCCCGCCGCTGTCGAGCATCGCATCCCACACCCGGTCGATCTCAGCCTGGCTGTCGAGCTCGACAGCGAAGGAGATCGCCTCGGTGAAGGCAAACGCGGGGCCGCCGTTGAGTGCCTGGAACGGCGCACCGTCGAGTTCGAAGTCGACCCCGAGCACGCTGCCTTCGGCCTTGGCGGCGCCGTCACGATAATGCACGACCCGCGTTATCCGCGAGTTAGGGAACAGCCCGGTATAGAACTCGGCGGCCTCTTCTGCCTGGTTGTCGAACCAGAGGCACGGTCGCAGCGATGCCATCTCAGGTCTCCTCAACCGGATCGGTGATCACACCCTCCGGCTCGGCCGGCCGCACGATGTGATGGCTCCCGAGCTGGGC
>NZ_JBACFR010000240.1:0-4842 GCF_056262345.1 Homoserinimonas sp. | reverse complement strand
GCGACGTCGCCGACCTGGCTGGCAAGAACCCGCATCGCGGTATAGGTGCTCGCGTTGGAGTACTGGAAAACCCGCCCACGGGAGGGCCGGCTCACGAACTCAAGAGCAAGATCGGGCCAGTCGGTCATCATCGTCTCCGACCAGGCCAGATCAATGCCGCTGGTCATCGTGAGCAGGTGACGCAGAGTGACCTCGTCCACACCGTCGCCCAGGTCGACGTCGACCAGGTACTGGGCGATTGGCGTATCGAACGAAACCAGGCCCTCGTCGGCGGCCATTCCGGCAGCAATAACGCACACGCCCTTCGCCGTGGACTGCACATGCTCGCGCACATCGGGGGTCCAGCGGTGTTCGCCAACCTCGTCGCCGACGAGCACGTGGAGGCCGTGGGCTCGAAACCCGGATGCGGCGGCTTCTCCCACGATGCTGTCTCGAATTTCTCTGGCGCGGTTCACGCTTCTAGTCTGCCAGCCGGATCTCCGGCGGATATCGCGCAATAGTGGGTGGCGCAGACGAGCAGAAGTGCCTATTCTCGTGCTCACAAGACCTATTCCTGAGTTCTAGCTGAGAGGCGCAACCATGGATACAATCAGCACCCTTCGCGAGGCGCTCACCCGTCTGGAGTACCCGGCAACCCGCGACGACGTTATGCGGCTCATTCGTCGTGACGGCGCAGACAGCCGCATGGCAGCGTGGCTCGAGAGCCTGCCAGAGGGTTCATATGGTGGGGCGTGGGCGATTTGCCAGGCGCTCGCCGAGCAGCCGGCTCCGGGAAGCGCGGCTTCCCGCATGGAGTCAGGAGCCAAGCAGTTGGCCTTTGCGGGCTAACTGCCGTTCGGCCTAGCTGCCCGGGCTAACTGCAGCCTGGGCTGGCTGAGTGGGCCCTATTCACCGGTCGGCCAGGCAGCGGCCACGACCGGGGGCTGTCGAGCCTAAGATTTCACTGTGACCGATCTCAGTTTGCGCATGCCCAATACCCAACTTCGCGCCGTTCTCAATCTCGGACCGAAGCGGGCAGCGTCGGTGACTCTGCCTCCGCACCTGGGCGAGCCCGAGCTCGCGCTCGACTGGGACGACGATGAGCGCATGAGCGGCCTCTTTGTGGACTTTGCTTCGGGGCAGATCCACCTGGAAGCATCCGATGCCGGGGTCGACTTTCACTTTCATGGCCCGCACGGAGAAGACATCGAGGCGAGCCCGTGGTCGCCCGTCGATACGCGGGTGCTCGTGGAGTGGGCAACCCTGCTCATGCTCGACATGCACGCGCTGTGCCCCGAGCTGCTCGACGATATTTCGCAGGCCGCGGCCTGGCATGAGCTGGGCTACGACCTCTACATTTGCGAGGTCGAGGAGCCGGTGCAGCTCGACCTCGTCGAGGTTGAGGTCGAGGGCGAACTGATGACGCTGCCGTGGCTGGGTGCCGGCACCGTGTCGCACGACCACATCGATGGCGACGACCACCCGATCGCGCTGTCATGGACGCCCGTTGTGGATGGTGAGCCGAACCTGGCTATTGCCGAGGCCTGGACGGACCCGCGCACGGGGCTTCCCCGCACCAAGGCGCTGCGCGGCATCGACTGGGAGAAGGTGGGCCTGCCCGCGGGCGAGGTGCTGTCGTGGCTCGAGGGCATCTACCTGAACCACCACGTGATTCCGGATGCTGCTGGCTCGCTGCTTTCTGCCGTGCTGCGCCGCGTAGGCGGACTCGACTCGGAGGATTCGGCTCCGAACCTCCGCCGCTAAGCGTCGATCGTGTCGCCAGGCTCCAGCGCAAGGTAGGTGCCGCCAAATGTGGCGACCTGCTCGGTGAGCCGGCTGTTGACCATGCCGATGCCGATGGGGGAGAGCGGGGCGGTGTGCGTGGGGAACGCCCTTGCAGGGCGCACGGTGAGCACGAAGTCGATGACCTCGCCGATCTTGAGCCACGGACCGCCCGCGGGTGTGGCGAGCAGCTCGACCGTAACCGGGGGAACCGTGTAGGAGTCGCCCGGGTAGTAGAGCGTGTCATCGACGAGCACGCCCACGTTGTTGACCACCGGAATCGACGAGTGGATCACCGCGTGGTCGCGCCCGAAGAAACGAAGCGTGAATCCGCCGGCGGTGATTTCGTCTCCCTCCGCAACGGCGGTGACGGCAAAGTCTTTCGCTGCGGAGACCACTCCGGGAGGGCCATAGATGGGGATGCCGGGGTTGGCATCCAGAATGCGGCCGAGGTGCTCGGGAGTCCAATGGTCGGGGTGCTCATGCGTGACCACGACGGCCACGATGCCGTCGACATCGAACGGGGCCGTGAATGAGCCGGGATCGATAATGAGGCGCTCGCCGTTCTTCTCGACGTCGAGGCAGGCATGTTCGCGTTTTGTGATGCGCATGTCAGAATCCTAGGCCGCAAAGGTTGCTCCGGCCCGGCGTGCACTGCGCATTCCCCGCTACTGCCAAGATCTAGGAATGCCTTCGACGACCCCGCTCACGATCATCGTGGCAATCAATCCCCGTGCTGCGTTCGGGCTGGGACTTGAGGCGGCTCCATCCGTTGTGACTGCGCTCGAAGAAGCGGGCCATGATGTCACGGCGCTGTCGATGCCGTCGTTTGACGAACTGCGGGAGGCCGTGGCCGCGGAGTTGCGCATGGGGGCAGACGCGCTCGTTGTTGTGGGCGGGGACGGCATGGTGAGTATGGGGGTCAACCTCATTGCCGACAGCTCTGTGAAGCTGGGCATCATTCCCTCTGGCACCGGAAACGACGTTGCCCGGGCCCTCGGCCTTCCGCTCGACAACACCGAGGCCGCCATTCGCATGCTCCTTGCCGAGCTCGATCACGAGCCGCGCCGCATCGATGCGGGGCGAGTCACCGCGGCGGACGGCACCGTTCGCTGGTTCGCCGGCGTTCTCTCCGCCGGCTTCGACGCCATTGTCAACGAGCGCGCGTACCACATGGCATGGCCGAGGGGCCCCCGCCGCTATACGCTCGCGATGGTGTGGGAGCTGCTCTGGTTTCGCCCCATCCGCTACCGGGTCACCATCGACGGCGACCCGGTAGTCACGAAGGGCATGCTTGTCTCCGTGTCCAACGGCACCTCCATCGGCGGTGGAATGCTCATAACCCCCGATGCCCAGTTTGACGACGGGCTGCTCGACGTGTTCATCGTGGGGTCGCTGCCCAAGCTGCGGTTCATTCGACTGTTCCCGCTTGTGTTCAAGGGGCGGCATGTCGGCAACCCGGCGGTGACCATCAGGCGCGGCAAGAGCATCCGGCTGGAATCGGATGACGTCGTGGCCTATGCCGACGGGGAGCGCATCGGGATGCTTCCGGTCGAGGTTGAGGTCATGCCCGGCGCGCTGCTCGTGCTGGCGCCGATTCTCTAAGACACGACCACCCCTCAGTTTGGGAGAGGGGCGGGTCGTGTGTCATACTCTTTGAGTTGCCCGGCCAGCTTAGGCCGGAAGCGCGTGACTGGCCCCATCGTATAGCGGCCTAGTACGCCGCCCTCTCACGGCGGTAACACCGGTTCGAATCCGGTTGGGGTCACGCTCAGAAAACCCCCGGTTCCTTGAAAAAGGGCCGGGGGTTTTCCTCGTTAACGGCGGTGTTATTTTTCGTGGTGCTCGGGCCACACTGGCTCTAGCAGCCCATGCCCGGCCCCAGCATTTCGGTCCAGCCTGCGATGCGAAGCCCTGCGAAGTTGTCGGGGTCGTCGACCCTGATCTTCACGTGGGCAACCGCCCGCGGGGCATCTGGTCTGAGTTGCTTCTGCTCGCCGGCGGAATCAACGACGCGGGCCAGAGAGTAATCAATGCAGGTGGAGACCACGAGGAACAACTGTCTGTTCTCGACGTACAGCTGCTCAAACTGGGTGTCACTCAGTCGATATTCGGGGATGACCGTTACTCCGCTCGCGGCGAATGTCTTGGCTACCGATTCTTCGTCGCGCAGGGTGCTCTCTGTGGTGACGGCTTTGAGTGCTTCGAGGTCATCACCCCCTGACTTGTATGTCTCAGCCACGGCGTTCCAGTACTCGAGAATCGTTGCATCCGCCGATACCTCGGTCGCTATGAAGTTGACAACGGGAGAACTCGAGGGAGCAGGCCGGCCTGGCTCTGTGACGGGAATGGGTAAGGGGATGCACGCGGTCAGGCTGAGGGCGCAGATGAGGGCAAGCGCGGTGGCGCTGAGGGTTCGAGGAGTCATGCCGCCCAGCTAATCGGCGGATGTGCGGTGGTGCGTCGGTATCCACGGCGTCGTGTTCAGTCGAGCAGTGGACTAAGGCTGTGAGGGAAGGGTCTCGCCGTCGCCGCGCCGTCCGGGTCTGTGCGTCAACACCCTGGACCGGAGGGGGATTCACCGCAGTTGCGATCGACGAGCACGGTGTTGATAGCCAGGACTTCGAGCGGCATCGGCGGTGATGCGATGGCAAGGGTTCCCGGCACCGACCACCAGATCCCGTCGGCGTAGGCCGCCCGAACGGCGTAATGCGTCACGAGGGTGACCGAGACGATTCCCTTCTGCGAGTACACATGGCTTGTTGCCGTGGGCTCGAACTCGGGCAGGCCGAGTTGGTGCCAACTCGCTCCCGCGCTGGAGGTCATGCGTGACGTGCCGTCGCCGTAGAGCCACTGGTAGGCGACTGGCCTGAACTCGGCGGAAGCCGGCTGGCCCAATAGCTCGCCAGAGCGGATGTGGACTCCGGCTTCTGCGACGAAGTTGGTGTGCAGGTTGCGGACAGTGAAGGCCCCGGGCTCCGATGACGCACCTGCCGGGGCGGGCGCGAACGAGACGAAGTCCTCGATGCTGATGGGGGAGGCCGGATCCCGCGGCGCTGTGAGGTCCCAGCATCTGCCGTC
>NZ_JBACFR010000239.1:0-6384 GCF_056262345.1 Homoserinimonas sp. | reverse complement strand
GCCCGACAGGGCCAGAAGCACATCGGGGGTGGTGAGGGCAAACACTTAGTATATTTGCGTTCGGGTGTGTAAATGATCACTGCCCCTCCGACCATCGGATTCCGTATGTCTCTCCCTAATTACCAAACGCCGACCCAGCGGGTGCTGGCCTCGGCCAATAAGCGGCGCCTCCACGTGGGCCCGGCCACTCTTTCGGATCGCGTGTACCCGCCGACTCTGGTGATGGATGCCGTGCTCGTCGGGGCTGGAGCGGCGCTGGTCGCAATTCTCGCGCAGGTGGTAGTTCCGCTGTGGCCAGTACCATCAACGGGCCAGATCGTCGGAGTTCTGTTTGTGTCCTTCGCACTGGGAGTCATTCGCGGCCCGCTTGCGGTTGGGCTGTACCTTCTCTTGGGCGGCTTCGGGTTGCCGATGTTCACGCAGGCTGGCGCCGGGTGGAGCCACATCGCTGGGCAGACTGGCGGCTACCTCGTGGGGTTCCTCTTCGCCGCCGTCATTGCTGGCATCGTGACCCTGTGGGGCTGGGAGCGCAAGTTTTGGAGCGCCCTCGCCGTCTCGTGCGGCGCCACTCTCCTGGTCTATGCCATCGGCGTGGTCTGGCTTGGGTACGTGAACGATTACGACCTGGCTGAGGCTCTTGAACAGGGTCTCTATCCACTCATCGTGGGTGGGGGCCTCAAATCCCTTCTCGTGGCCGCTCTCGTTCCGCTCGCCTGGTTCGCCCTGCACCGCGCGGACTCCGCTGTAATAGCCGCCCAGCGCAACCCAGCGACGCCGCGCCTCCGCCCGTAGGGCGGGGACACGGCGTCAGCAGAGTCGCGGGTTCGCGGTCGAGAAGATCTGGGGTTAGATCGAGAAGCCCAGAGCGCGCATCATGTCACGCCCATCGTCCGTGATCTTCTCAGGACCCCACGGCGGCATCCATACCCAGTTGATGCGGAACTGTTCAACTACTCCGTCGAGAGCCTGAGCAGTTTCGTCTTCGATCACGTCGGTGAGGGGGCAGCCAGCCGAGGTCAGCGTCATGCTGATGATGAGGGCGTTATTCTCCTCATCCCAGGTGAGGTCATAGATAAGCCCGAGGTCGACGATGTTGACGCCGAGCTCGGGGTCCATGACCTCTTTGAGGGCGTCTTCAACCTTGTCGAAGAGCTGAGGCTCGAGCGCTACTGCCATGCGAATCAGCCTACGTTCGTCTGGGTGAGAAAGCGGTCGTAGCCTTCGTTTTCGAGGCGGTCGGCCAGCTCGCGGCCACCCTGCTCAGCAACCCGGCCGTCAACGAACACGTGCACGAAATCTGGCTGGATGTAACGGAGGATGCGCGTGTAGTGGGTGATGAGCAGCACGCCGAGACCGTTGGCCTCTTTCGCGCGGTTGACTCCTTCGGAGACAACCTTGAGTGCGTCAACATCGAGGCCGGAGTCTGTTTCGTCAAGCACGGCAAAGCGCGGCTTGAGAAGCTCAAGCTGCAGGATCTCGTGGCGCTTCTTCTCGCCACCGGAGAATCCCTCGTTGACATTGCGTTCGGCGAAGGAGCGATCCATGCGGAGCTGGTCCATCGAGGCGCGAACGTCCTTGATCCATCCGCGAATCGCTGGGGCCTCACCGTCAATGGCGGTCTTGGCGGTGCGGAGGAAGTTCGTGACGGTTACGCCGGGAATCTCCACGGGGTACTGCATTGCGAGGAACAGCCCGGCACGCGCACGCTCGTCGACCGACATGGCGAGAACGTCCTGGTCGTCGAGCATGATCGAGCCGCTCTCGACGTGGTACTTGGGGTGCCCAGCAATCGTGTACGCGAGGGTGGACTTGCCGGAGCCGTTCGGTCCCATAATCGCGTGAATCTCGTTCGAAGCGATCGAGAGGTCAACGCCCTTGAGGATCTGCTTGGTGCCCTGATCGGTCTCGACGCTGACGTGCAGGTCCTTGACGGTAAGAACTGACATGTGATGTGGCTTCTTTCTGCGCTCCCGCTGGCGATCTAGCGGGAGGAACTGTCTAGGAGGGGAAGGTCGGGGTGGGGTCGATGTAGACGTCGCCATCCACAATTGACACCGCAAAGACGGGGACAGGGTCGTACGCGGGCAGCGTGATCGGCTTGCCCGTCGTGAGTGAGAACTGGGATCCGTGAGCCCAGCACTCCAGAGTCTTGCCTTCGACGAAGCCCTCAGAGAGCGAAATGTCGCCGTGAGTGCAGGTGTCGCCGATGGCGTGCACGTCGCCCGACGAATCCTTTACGACGGCAATCGGGGTTTCGCCGATGACGACGCGAACAGCCGAGTTCACGGCGATGTCGTCGAGCGAACAAATGCGCACGCTCATGCGGTCACCGCCAGTTCTGCCTCGATGGCCTCGTCGAGGTGGGTTTCGATATCGGGGATGCCGATCTTCTGCACAACCTCACCAAGGAATCCGCGAACGACCAGGCGGCGAGCCTCGTCCTCGGGAATGCCGCGGGCCTGCAGGTAGAACAGCTGCTCATCATCAAAGCGGCCGCTCGCGCTAGCGTGGCCAGCCCCCTTGATGTCGCCGGTCTCGATCTCGAGGTTCGGAACCGAGTCAGCCCGTGCGCCCTCAGTGAGAAGCAGGTTGCGGTTCTGCTCGTAGCTGTCGGTACCAGTGCCTTCGCGGCCGATGAGAACATCGCCGATCCACACACTGTGTGCACCCTCGCCCTGCAGTGCGCCCTTGTAGGTCACGTGCGAGACGGTGTTGGCAGCAGCGTGATTCACGAATACCTGGTGCTCAATGTGCTGGCCTGCGTCGACGAAATAGACGCCGTAGACCTCGGCATCGGCGCGCTCGCCCGCCAGCGTGATGCTGGGGTTCACTCGCACAACGTCGCCGCCGAGCGAAACGCTCACATACTTGAGCTTGGATGCGCGGCCGAGCTTGGCAAAGTGGCTTGCCAGGTGGAGGGCATCATCCGCCCATTCCTGAAGCGAGACGACTGTGAGGTCGGCGTCCGCCTCCAGAACGATCTCAAGGTTCTCCGAGAGCACGGCTGAGCCGTGGTTGCCCAGAACGACGGTGCCGCGGCTGTTGGCCTTGGCGTGGATAACCGTGTGGGCGGCGCGAGCGCCGGAGCCGAGCTCGGTGCGCGTCACGGTCGCCCGTGCGTCGTCGCCGCTAATCGTTACGACGAGCGCCTTATCAAAGGTGCTCCACGCGTTGGCAGCGGCGCGATCTTCTGGAATCCCGGCCGACCCGATACGGGCATCGTCGCGAGAAACCCAGTCGACGCTCGCAGCGCCCTCAAGCACCGTCGTGACGTCGTAAATGGACCCATCGAGGGGCTCGGTCGTAAGACTCCGCACCTTGGCGAGTGGCGTGTACTTCCACTCAGCATCGGTCTGGGCGACCGACTCAAAATCGGAGACCTCATAGGAGGAGAACCGCTCAGAGCGAGTCTGGATGGGCGCGATCCCTGCTCCCCCAGCGCTGTGCTGGAGGGAACCGAGACGGGAGTGGTCGATCGGCACTGCGGATGCGGGAGCCTGGGTTGCTGTGACAGAGGCAGACATCTAGCCGACTGATCCTTCCATGCCCATTTCAATGAGCTTGTTCAACTCCATGGCGTACTCCATGGGAAGTTCTCGGGCGATCGGCTCGATGAAACCGCGCACGATCATCGCCATTGCCTCGTCCTCTGGCATGCCACGAGACATGAGGTAGAAGAGCTGCTCTTCGCTGACGCGCGAAACGGTAGCCTCATGCCCCATGATCACGTTGTCCTCACGGATGTCCGTGACGGGATACGTGTCGGAGCGGGAGATCGTGTCGACCAGGAGGGCGTCGCAACGCACCGTGTTCGCTGAGTGATGAGCGCCAGCGGCAATACGGACTTCTCCGCGATAGCCGGTGCGGCCACCGCCGCGCGCGATCGACTTGGAGACAATCGACGACTGCGTGTGCGGAGCCATATGAACCATCTTGGCTCCGGCATCCTGATGCTGACCGGGGCCAGCAAAGGCGACGGAGAGGGTCTCGCCCTTGGCGTGCTCTCCGACGAGGTAGATCGACGGGTACTTCATCGTGACCTTGGAGCCGATGTTGCCGTCAACCCATTCCATCGTGGCGCCCTCGTGGGCGACAGCACGCTTGGTGACGAGGTTGTAAACGTTGTTCGACCAGTTCTGGATGGTCGTGTAACGAACACGAGCGTTCTTCTTGACGATGATCTCGACAACAGCGGAGTGCAGAGAATCGGACTTGTAGATCGGGGCGGTGCAGCCCACAATGTAGTGACCGTAGCTGCCCTCGTCCGCGATGATCAGGGTGCGCTCGAACTGACCCATGTTCTCGGTGTTGATGCGGAAGTACGCCTGGAGAGGGATCTCAACGTGCACGCCAGGAGGCACGTAGACGAAGGAGCCGCCAGACCACACGGCCGTATTGAGCGCGGCAAACTTGTTGTCGCCCGAGGGAATGACGGTGCCGAAGTACTCCTCGAAGAACTCGGGGTGCTCTTTGAGGGCGGTGTCGGTGTCCATGAAGATCACGCCCTGAGCCTCAAGCTCTTCGTTGATCTTGTGGTAAACCACCTCAGACTCGTACTGAGCAGCAACACCGGCGACCAGACGCTGCTTCTCGGCTTCGGGGATTCCTAGCCGGTCGTAGGTGTTCTTGATGTCGTCGGGCAGGTCCTCCCACGAGGTTGCCTGCTTCTCGGTGGAACGCACAAAGTATTTGATGTTGTCGAAATCGATGCCGGAAAGGTCGGCACCCCACGACGGCATTGGCTTCTTGTAGAACAGCGAGAGCGCCTTGAGGCGCGTCTTCAGCATCGACTCCGGTTCGCTCTTAAGCGACGAGATGTCGGCGACAACCTCAGGAGACAGTCCGCGACGCGCGGACGCTCCCGCAACATCCGAGTCGGACCACCCAAACTCGTAGATTCCGAGACTGGAGAGTTCGGGGCGATCGATCAGAACATCTGACATGGCTTACCTCTTATTCCTCACTGAGCCCAACGGTTTGACTCCGCCGTTCATTCCCGTTTGGGGCTGCGCCGCAGGGAGCAGCGCTACAGAACACTCTCTTCACGACGTGGGGTGACATTCACTGTGTGGGTTGCCGGCGGAAATCGCCTCTGCAGCCTGCCTAGAATGAAACACGGAAAACGGGGGCGATACCCCCGAATGTCTACGTTGACACCCCGGCAATGACTGTGTTCCTGAACACGTCGATTCTACAGGGTGCCTCAGCTATAAAGGGAAGTTGACAGTGAAACGCCAGAAGTCGTCCAAATTCTCTCCACGCGCGCTCTTCGAGCGACTGCCCCTGGAGATCAATCGAACGACCCGAGTATTCGCCTGGCTCTCGCTCATTAGCCAGATCCTCATCGTCGGTACCGGCGGGGCCGTTCGCTTGACCGCATCCGGTCTGGGATGCACCACATGGCCGAAGTGCACAGAAGATTCGTTCGTGACAACGCCCGAGATGGGCATCCACGGCGTTATCGAGTTCGGTAACCGACTGCTCACCTTTGTGCTCATCGCGATCGCCATTGTCATGTTCTTGCGGATCGTGCGCATGCGTGCCGAGCGCCGCGATCTGTTCGTGCTGGCTCTCGTCATCGGCTTCGGTATCCCCTTGCAGGGCGTTATCGGCGGAATCACGGTCTGGACGCACCTGAACCCCTATGTCGTCGGGCTTCACTTCGTGCTCTCGACTGTGCTCGTTGTCTTGGCGACGGTTTTGGTGTGGCGCGTCTACAAGGGCAATTCGCCCCGCACACGGGTCGCGCCGCTGTGGCTCACCATCACCACACACGTGGCGAGCCTCTTTGTCGCCATCACGATTCTCGTAGGGATTCTTACGACGGGCTCTGGCCCGCACGCTGGCGACCACGGTGCCGCGCGCAACGGACTCAACTCCGAGATCCTGCAGCACGTGCACAGCTGGCCCGCCTACATCACGCTGGGGCTCACCCTCATCATCATCGCTGGCGCGTTGGCTCTGCGACTCGTGCCGACGTTCCGCTTTGGCATGCTGCTGTTCGCAATCGAGGGGGCGCAGATCATCGTCGGCATCACGCAGTCACGCCTGGGCCTGCCGGAGCTCCTCGTAGGTATCCACATGGTGCTCGCCTGCATGCTCGCGTCGGCGATGACCGCCGTGGTTCTCTCTCTCAAACAGAGCCGCTAGGCGAACGCGAACGACAAGAGGGCTGCTCCTCGCTTCGGCGAAGAGCACCCCTCTTTGTGTGGATGCGGTTCTTTGTACGTATGGACGCGGTGGTGAACTTCGGCCGCTGCGCCAGAAGCGTGTGCCTTAGAAGGGCAGAAGCGGATCGACTCCAACGGCCACGAAGACGAGCGTCAGATACGTGATCGACGCGTGGAAGAGAAGCATCGGTCGCACCTCTCCCCCGCGAATCGC
>NZ_JBACFR010000238.1:0-2045 GCF_056262345.1 Homoserinimonas sp. | reverse complement strand
CTGGCTGTCGCCGTTCTACACGTCACCGCAAAAAGACGCCGGCTACGACGTCTCCGACTACTGCGACGTCGACCCGCTCTTCGGCACCCTCGCCGACTTCGACCGGATGCTCGCCAAGGCGCATGAGCTCGGCATCCGGGTGATCGGCGACCTGGTGCCCAACCACTCGTCAGACCAGCATCCGTGGTTTCAGCAGGCCCTCGCGGCCGGCCCCGGCTCTGAGGAACGCGACCACTACATGTTCCGCGAGGGGCGCGGCGAGAACGGCGAGCTGCCGCCCAACAACTGGCAGTCCGTCTTTGGCGGACCCGCATGGACCCGCATCACCGAGGCTGACGGAACCCCCGGCCCCTGGTACCTGCACATCTTCGACTCCTCGCAGCCCGACTTCAACTGGAGCAGCACGTGGGTGCGCAAACAGTTTCTCGACGTTCTGCGGTTCTGGCTCGACCGCGGCCTCGACGGCTTTCGCGTCGACGTTGCTCACGGCCTCGTCAAGGCCGACGGCCTGCCCGACTGGACCCCTCCCGCCGAGGCCGGCAGCATGGGCGGCGTGCCGCTTGAGCCGGGCGTCGAGCCCGAACTCGTGGAACTTGCTCCCTACTGGGGGCAGGAGGGCGTGCATGAGATCTATCGCGAGTGGCGCCTGCTGCTCGACACCTATGAAGGCGACCGTGTGCTTGCCGCCGAGGCGTGGGTCGACCCGCTCAGCCGCATCGCCCACTGGGTGCGCCCGGACGAGATGCACCAGGCCTTCAACTTCGCCTACCTGGGCACCACCTGGGATGCCGCAGCCCTGCGCCGGGTAATCGACGAGTCGATCGCCGCGTTCGGTGCCGTCGGAGCCCCCAGCACCTGGGTTCTCAGCAACCACGACGTCGTTCGCCACGCCAGCCGGCTCGCCCTCACCGCCGAGAACCTGCAGGGCCACGGCATCGGCCCACTCACCGAGGGCCTGCCCGACCCCGTCGTTGGCCTGCGCCGCGCCCGGGCCGCCACGGCACTCATGCTCGCGCTGCCCGGCAGCGCCTACATCTACCAGGGCGAGGAACTCGGCCTGCCCGAGGCCGTCGACCTGCCGGACGACGCTCGCCAGGACCCCACGTGGTTCCGCACGAACGGCGAGCGGTATGGCCGTGACGGCTGCCGCGTTCCGCTCCCATGGACAGCGGATGCCCCCGCCTTCGGATTCAGCACCACGGGCGAGAGCTGGCTGCCGCAGCCTTCGGGCTGGGGAGCCTTCGCACGCGACACCGAGCGCGGCAACCCTGAGTCCACGCTTGAGCTCTACCGCCTCGCGCTTCGCCTGCGCGCCGAGCGGGGCCTCGGCAACTCCACCCTCGAATGGGTAGAGGGCTTGCCGGAGGGCGTTCTCGGGTTCGCAACGGACGAC
Source organism: Homoserinimonas sp. (assembly GCF_056262345.1). Lineage (NCBI taxonomy): Bacteria > Bacillati > Actinomycetota > Actinomycetes > Micrococcales > Microbacteriaceae > Homoserinimonas > Homoserinimonas sp. The sequence continues at coordinate 652 of NZ_JBACFR010000238.1, read as the reverse complement.
ATCACAGTCATCGCCAACACCACGGGAGAGTCCGTTGTTCTGCCCGCTGGCGATGTGCTGCTGGCCTCTGGCCCGCTGGGCGAAAAGTCGCTGCCCGGCGACACCACGGTCTGGCTCGCTCGCTGAGGTTGCGACGGCAGTTGCGCCGTGAGTCGCGCGCGGCGGCAGTCGCGGCGTGAGTCGCACGCGCGGCGTGAGTCGCGGGCGGATCGCGGATCGTCTCGGCGCTCCCCAAACCCGCTCACCGCGGATCGTCTCGGCGCTCCCCAAACCCGCTCACCGCGCCCCTAACAACGGGCGCGCCGAGTCGCTTTCGGGCGCGCCGAGCGCAGCAGGTGCAGCAGGCCCAGCAGGCACGAGCGCAGCGGGCCCAGCGGGCCCAGCGAGCCCAGCATGCGCGGGCGCAGCGAGTGCCGCGAGTGCAGCAGGCGCGGGTGCAACGAGTACCGCAGGTGCAGCGAGTGCAGCGAGCTAGTTGGCGTTGGCCTTGAGCCAGGCGAACGGATCGATGGGCGTGCCATCTGCGTGGATCTCAAGGTGCAGGTGGGCGCCAGTTGATGCCCCAGTACTGCCGACGAGGCCGACGATCGTGCCAACCGTGACCTGCTGGCCAACGGCGACCTGGATCGATCCCCACTGCATGTGCGCATAA
>NZ_JBACFR010000237.1:0-4852 GCF_056262345.1 Homoserinimonas sp. | reverse complement strand
CTCTGGGCAGCGCGCATCGCCTGCGCCGGCCTCAGCAGAGCTTTCGAGGGCACGCACGCCCAGTACGAGCATTCGCCGCCCACAAGCTCCGGTTCCACGATGACGGCGGTCAGGCCGCCCTGCACCGCCCTATCGGCAGCGTTCTCGCCGGCAACCCCAGCACCAAGAACAATCACGTCGTACTCTGCGGTGGTCATCTGCGCTCCTCACCCTGTGGGGCGCTGGACGGAGCCCCTACGCAGTGCTTACCACCGCGCGCGGAGAGCGGGTTCAGGGAAAGGGCTAGCCAGCAGGAGCATGCGGGCGTCGACGTCGTGTCGTGAATGGAGTGCCCCCGGCAGGATTCGAACCTGCGACCAAGAGATTAGAAGGCTCCTGCTCTATCCCCTGAGCTACGGAGGCGACCCCCCAAGAATACCGCAGTAGCCGGGGATGATTTCCGCTCTCCGCGCCGCTGTGCGCTCCCTACTCCCGCTCTTCTGGATCCTCGAGCGGTTCGCTGTCGCGCGGGTCGTATACATAGGTGACGAAATAGGTGCCGCCCACTTCTCGCCAGCTCGTTGCGTCATAGTTGATCATGCTCTCCGCGCCCGACTCAGATGCGAGAACGGTGACCGAGTCATCCCATGTTCCATCGGTGCTGATGCGCCGCTCCGTTTGCCCGTCGCTCGGGCCTCCGGCGTAAACAACGATGTACTCATCACCCTTAGCCAGGGCAGGCCGTGAATCAGTCATGCTCTCTTAGTACCACCGCGCGCCGCTGCTGTCAGGGGCCAACGATAGGATCGAACAATGGCTAGCACCGCAGACCGACTCGTCTGGATCGATTGTGAAATGACGGGGCTCGACCTCGAAAACGATGAACTGGTTGAAGTTGCGGTGGTGATCACCGACTACGACCTCCAGATCATCGACCCTGGATTCGCGATTGTGATTAAGCCCGATCAGTCGGCGCTCGACAACATGAACGACTTTGTGCGCACTATGCATGAGAAGTCAGGGCTGCTCGAAGAGATTCCGAACGGAGTCTCTCTGGCCGACGCAGAGTTCGCGGTGAACGAGTACATCCTGAAGCACGTGCCCACTGCGGGCAAGGCGCCCCTCGCTGGCAACACCATTGGCACGGACCGTGCGTTCATCGCCAAGTACATGCCCAGGGTCGACAGTCACCTCCACTACCGAAACGTGGATGTCTCCTCGATCAAAGAGCTCGCACGCCGCTGGTTCCCCCGCGTCTACATCAACGCACCAGAAAAGAACGGCGGTCATCGGGCCCTGGCCGACATCCTCGAGTCGATCCGTGAACTCGAGTACTACCGCCGATCCGTGTTCGTTTCTGACCCCGGGCCCACGACCGAAGAGCTGCAGCTCGTGTCGGCGTCCGTGGTGGAGAATTTCGCCTCCAGGTTGTAATACAATCGTCTAGTTGCCTTTTTCGCCCGGAGAAATCCGCGGAGAAAGCACATGGTGGGCGTAGCTCAGTTGGTAGAGCGCTGGCTTGTGGTGCCGGATGTCGCGGGTTCGAGTCCCGTCGTTCACCCCATCGAGGTAAACCTCACAGAAACGGCTCGGCTTCGGCCGGGCCGTTTCTCGTTTCACCGGGCCCGGTAGGAATGTGCGGATCAGCGCGCCTGCACGGGCAGTGCGCAGAGCGACGCGGCGTGTGTCAGGCTGGAAGCATGCCCCGCATTGCCGAACGTTCGCAGCCAACGCTGTCGGTTGCATCAGACACACCCTGGGTCGCAATCGTCTGGAACGACCCAGTCAACCTCATGTCGTATGTCTCGTACGTATTCCGCAGTTACTTTGGATACACCGCAGTCGAGGCCGAACGGCTGATGCTTGCCGTGCATCTCGAAGGAAAGGCCGTTGTGGCATCGGGCACCCGCGAAGAGATGGAGCGCCATGTCGAAGCCATGCACGACTACGGCCTCTGGGCCACGCTCGCGAAGTCGGGAGAGTAACCGGTGAGGCGATTTGAACGCGAAGCCGACGGCAGCTTCGTCGCACTGGCCGATGACGCAGAAATTGGCGTGCTCACAACGCTGGCGAGGCAAATTGCTGACCTGCTCACCGAGCGCTCCCCCAGCGACCCTGCCGTGCTGCGCCTGCTTCCGGATGCCTACGCCGACGACGCCGAGGCGGCATCCGAATTCCGTCGCTTCACCGAGGCAGACCTCGCCGCCCGCAAGGCCACCAACGCCCAGACGGTCGTGGAGACCCTGGAGTCGACGGGCGATGACGGTCGCATTCGGGTCGAGGCATCCCAGGCACTCGCCTGGCTTAAGACGCTCACCGACATCCGTCTTGTGCTCGCCGTTCGCCTCGACATCGACTCTGAGGACGACGACGACGGCCGCGAGACCGACCCCATGATGCGGGACGTCTACGACTGGCTGGGCTTCGTGCAGAACTCGCTCGTTGAGGCCCTCGATGCTTGACATGGGCGAAGACGAGTTCGAGAAGCTTGTTGTTGACGAACTCGATCAGCTGCCCGATGACATGGTCGATGGGCTCGACAATGTGATCTTTGTGACGGAGGCCCGGCCACCCAACGGCACTCTCGACACGCTCGGCGTCTATGAGGGGGTCGCCCTGACGGAGCGCGGAACTTACGGCTATGGCGAATTACCCGATCGCATCGTGCTCTTTCGGGAACCGCTGCTGGCGATCTGCGACGACATCGGGCAGCTCCGGGACGAGATCCATGTGACCCTGGTTCACGAAATCGCGCACTTCTATGGAATCGACGACGCGCAACTGCACGAACTCGGCTGGGGCTAGTCAGGCGTCTGGCTGATCGCGAGCCCTGCTAGTCCTGGGGCCGGCTAGTCGTGAGGCTCTGACCGCGGCGGCTGCGGACCGCTGCGGGGCCGGCCCGTAAGCAGCGCTGCTGGCCGGATGCTGTCCCGCCCGAATCGGCGCGTCACCCCGTCGACCGTGCGCTCCGCATCCCGCCAGCTCTCGTCCGCATCCCACAGCGACGGTTGTGCGCCACCCGCCGGCGCGAGGTTCTCGGCCCGCACTCCGATGAGGCGCACGGGCGGATGCTGCCCCACCGCCTCGTAGGCGGCCCTGGCCTCGGCATAGATTGTGCGAGCGAGGTCCGTGGGCGCCGCCAGCCGCCGGGCGCGGGTAATGGTGGTGAAGTCTCCGTATCGAAGCTTGAGGGAGATGGTGCCCGCCTCGCTGCCGGCCGCGCGCAGCCGAGCGGCAACCTTCGTTGACATTCGGAGGAGCTCTCGATTGAGCACGTCGTCGTCGTCGATATCCGTCTCGAAGGTCATCTCATGGCCGATGCTCTTCTCAACCCGGCCCGGGCTTACGGTGCGCGGATCGATTCCGTTGGAGAGCTCATGCAGTTTGGTGCCGAGCGCATCGCCGAGGGTCCGCCTCAGCACCGGGAGCGGCGTATGCGCAATATCCCCGATGGTGTGCAGCGCCTGCCGAAGCAGGGTCGCCTCGGTGGCGGCTCCCACCCCCCAGAGCGCAGAGACGGGCAATGGGTGCAAAAACTCAAGGGTCTGTGCGGCCGGGATGACGAGCAGCCCGTCCGGCTTTGCCCGTCCCGAGGCGAGCTTGGCCACGAACTTGGTTGAGGCCGCCCCCACAGAGCAGGCCAGACCCGTCTCGTCGCGAACCCGCTGCCGAATCAGCTGTCCGACCTCGGCCGGGGTGCCACGCACCCGACGAGCCCCCGCGACGTCGAGGAACGCCTCGTCGATGCCCAGCCGCTCCACCAGCGGCGTCATATCGTCGAAGATCGCCATGACCTGGGATGAGAAGTGCTGATACTTCTCGAAATGGGGTTCGAGCACGACCGCGCGAGGGCAGAGCCGCATGGCCTGGCTGAGCGGCATCGCCGAACGCACTCCGAACCGGCGGGCCGGATAGTTGGCGGCAGTCACCACCGAGCGAGCGGATTTGCCCGCGACCACGACGGGCTGGTCGACGAGATCGGGCCGGTCGAGTAGTTCGACCGAGGCGAAGAACGCATCGAGGTCGACGTGCAAGATCGGGGAAGTGGTGCTGTCGACGGAGGCAGCACTGACCTGCCGCGCCGAACCGTCTTGCTTACTCACCGATTCAGGCTAGACCAGCCCGCCGACATCCGAATCCATGCCGGATGTGGCGGAGCCCACCCGCCCTCTGCGGCGCCTAGCCGATTCGGGCTGCGATCCACGCGTAGGGGTCAACGGAATCGCCGCCGCCGGGGTGGACCTCGAAGTGGAGGTGCGGGCCCTGAGCGTTGCCTGTTGCCCCCACGAGGCCAATAACCTGGCCGACGCCCACACTGTCGCCAACGCTGAGCGTCATCGATCCAGCCTGGAGGTGGCCGTAGACGCTTGTTACGAGCTGGCCGCCGATGGTGTGGCTGATGGTCACAGATACGCCCATGGCGCCGGAGGATGAGGGGCTAGCGCTGCTGACGGTGCCCGAGGCCATCGCGCTCACCGGCGTGCCTGCGCCGGGGAAGATGTCCATGCCGTGGTGAAAGTTTGAGTAGCACGCTGCGCAGTCGCGGGGCCCGTAGCCGCTCGCGACAGCGCTGCCGAGGGGCAGGGGGTACTGCAGGCCAGCGACCATGGCGACCGCGGGCGCCTTGGCGACGGGGGCAGGCTTTGGTGCACTGACCGCCGTGTAGGTATCGCGCACCACGGGAACGATCGGCGTTGCTGCCACCGCAGCGATCGAGAGGGACTGCGCTGGTGGCTCGACCGCCGCCACCGCGGGTTGGACGGGCTGCGCTGCCGCAGGAACCGCTACTCCCGCGATCGCAGCGATCAACAGCGCTCCGGTGGTTGCCGCGAGACGAGTGCGCAGAGTTTTGACGGCGTGCACGCCGTGGAGG
>NZ_JBACFR010000236.1:0-2442 GCF_056262345.1 Homoserinimonas sp. | reverse complement strand
GTACCACCCGGGGCGCAGCCTGATCAGGGATCCATCCCGGACACTCTTGCGCAGACCCCACCGGTCGATCCCCCGCCTCGTCAGCTCGGCTGCACTGAACACCCCTATTTCCACCCTGATGGGACGCGCCGAATCCCGCGCCGGCCCCACATCGCCAAAAACGGCCCCGTGAGCTTGGCCCAAGGGCACAGTTCCCTCGGCGGCACCCGACGGGGACGAAGATGTCCCGTTGTCCGACGGCTGGTCACACCACCCGCTGCTCCCAACCGGGCACAGCGGCGCCAGGCGCAACGACGCAAGAACAGACCCTGAACCAGCAAACGCTCCACAAACACAAAGACGCTCCACCAATAGGTGGAGCGTCTTTGTAGAAGTGGAGCGTTCAGCCGAGGGCTAAAAGATCACCAGCTGCTCTTCTGCACACCGGGCAGCTCGCCCGCGTGTGCCATCTCGCGCAAGCAGATACGGCACAGGCCGAACTTGCGGAAGACCGAGTGCGGGCGTCCGCAACGGTTGCAGCGGGTGTAGCCACGCACGGCGAACTTGGGCTTCTTGTTGGCCTTGTTGACCAGCGCCTTCTTTGCCATGTCAGTTGTCCTTCGCGTTTGAGTCTTTGAACGGGAAGCCGAGCTGACGCAGCAGTGCCCGACCTTCGTCATCGTTGGTCGCGGTGGTGACGATGGTGATGTCCATGCCGCGGGGCCGGTCGATGTTGTCGATGTTGATCTCATGGAACATCGACTGCTCATTGAGACCGAAGGTGTAGTTGCCGTTGCCGTCGAACTGGCGATCGCTCAGGCCACGGAAGTCCCTGATACGCGGCAGTGCGATCGAGACGAGGCGGTCGAGGAACTCCCACATGCGGTCGCCACGAAGCGTGACGCGCGCGCCGATGGGCATGCCTTCACGCAGCTTGAACTGCGCGATCGACTTGCGAGCCTTGCGGATCTCGGGCTTCTGGCCGGTGATCAGCTCGAGGTCTTTGACCGCACCGTTGATCAGCTTCGCGTCACGGGCGGCGTCGCCGACACCCATGTTCACGACGACCTTGACGACGCCGGGGATCTGCATGACGTTGTCGTAGTCGAACTGCTCGTTCAGAGCGTCTTTGATCTCCGCGCGGTAGCGGAGCTTCAGCCGAGGCTGGATCTTCTCAGTGGTGCTCATGTCAGATGTCCTTCCCGTTCTTGCGGGAAATGCGCACGCGCTTGCCGTTGTCGTCGGTGCGGTAACCGATGCGCGTGGGGTTGCCGTCAGAGTCAACGACCATCACGTTCGAGACGTGGATGGCGGCTTCCTGGGTGACAATGCCGCCCGAGGATGCGCCACGCTCGTTCTGCGAGGCGGAGGTGTGCTTCTTGATCCGGTTGACGCCTTCGACGAGGACCCGGTTGCGCTGCGGGTAGGACTCGATGACCTTGCCCTTTGCGCCCTTGTCTTTGCCTGCGACGACGATCACGGTATCGCCCTTGTGAACCTTCATATCAGAGCACCTCCGGAGCCAGCGAGACGATCTTCATGAACTTCTTCTCACGCAGCTCGCGGCCGACCGGGCCGAAGATGCGGGTTCCGCGCGGATCGCTCTCGTTCTTGATGATGACGGCAGCGTTCTCATCGAACTTGATGTACGAACCGTCCGGACGACGACGCTCCTTGGTGGTGCGCACGATAACCGCCTTGACGACCTCTCCCCGCTTGACGTTTCCGCCGGGGATGGCGTCTTTGACAGTGGCGACGATGACGTCACCAATGCCGGCGTAGCGCCGTGACGAGCCTCCGAGCACGCGGATGCACAAGATTTCCTTGGCACCGGTGTTGTCGGCGACCCGCAGGCGTGATTCCTGCTGGATCACTTTTTCTCCTTGACCTGGCTGGTAAATATGTGTGGCGGATTTCCGTCCCGACACACGCGGTCCGTTGCCATCGGTGGCGCGCCTGCCTGCAGTTATCCACCACAGGGGGTTCGCTGCTCGACTTGCGGACACAATCGTGCCGCGGGCAACCGGTCAAGCATAGGTGAAAGACCAGGTCGGATACAAATCGCCGCTGGTCGCGACCGCTCACCAGTCGTCGAGTGAGGTGAACCCGTCCTGGATCGCGCGGGCGAGCAACTGAGATTTGGTCCGGGCCGGCCTACCGACGAGCGAGTATTTGGACCGAATCCTGGTGATGTGGGTGTTGACCGTCGCCTGCGATATATACAGCTTCGCGGCCGCCTCCCCTTTGGAATCGAAGGCGAACCAGGCGAGGAGCACTTCGACCTCCCGGGGCGAGAGAACCGGGATGCGAGCTGCATTCAAGGGGGCTATAGAACTGTCGACACTCATGGGCGACTCTTTTCGTCTGCGATGTTGACGTCATTGCACAAGCCCCCCGACCCTCACCAAAGCCTAGGAAGCCCAGGCCCGCCCGGTAAGTCCCCAGTTCTGGGGGGACAACCCC
>NZ_JBACFR010000235.1:0-4885 GCF_056262345.1 Homoserinimonas sp. | reverse complement strand
CCAGACAGTGAACTTCGACGCCCACGTGGCATCGACTCCCGTGAATGCGGCACTGAGCTGGGTACTCACCGGCATTGCGGTCGTCCGCGTCGTGGCGGTCGTGTTCGTCACCGTGACGGTGCCATTCGCCGTCGCAGCGTGGTTCTGAAAACTAAAGTTTGCGAAGGTGCCACCGAATGCTGCCGTGACCGCGAGCTGAGCGCCCTTGGCCGTGCTGGTAGCGGTAGCGCTGGCGTTCCACAGGGCGTACGTGACGCCGGCCCCGGATGCGACGAGCAACACAACAAGGGCCAGGATGCCGCCGCTGTGAATGAGCGTGCCGCGCAGGGGATTGCGGCGGGCAGTCGAGCGGCGAAGGAACGCGGGGATTCTCATGGTTAGACCGTCTTCTGAGTCGCGGTCATCGTGAGCGTGAACGGCACGGTAGCGCCGTTGCTGACGTTGGAAGCGGTCGGGCTGAGCGTGACCTCGATGCAGACGGCCGACGACTCGGCTGCCGTCCAGGTGCCCAGTGCCTTTGCTGCGGATTGGAGCACGCTCGGTCCGGCGAGGTCAGCAGCCGCTGCGGGGCATGCGCCCTTGGATACGTCGATCGTGTAGTCGCTCACGGCAGCGGCGCTCGACGTGCCGACAACGGTCACATCGGCCGGCGTGGTGCCCGTGTTCTTGACCGTGACGGTCTGCTGAACCCGGTCACCGGGGAACATGGAGCCCCAGGCTGTCGCGTTGATCGGGGCTTCGGCGAGGTTGTTGATGGTGAGATTGAGGGATCCGGACGTCACAACTCCGGCAGAGACTGCAGCGGAGTCTGCCCAGAGCCCGTAGGTTCCCCCTGCGGCGGCGACGGCAATGAGGGTGGCACCCGCTGCCGCAGCGGCGATGGTCAGCATGCTGCGAACCGGGGCGCGGTTGAAACGGCGGTGGCTCGATACCGTCACGGAGTTGTGGTCTGACGCGAGCATGTGATCACCTCCTGGAGGGGAGTCAGGGAGAAGTGGAACGTGATGCGGAGTCGGTGGGCGCGAATCTACTGACCCGGGCCCACCGAGCTTCCAATGGAACCGGTGCTTACGGGGTCTGCGTGACCGTAACGGTCGCTCCCGAAAGGTTCAGGCTGCTGCCCTGGCCAACCTGGTTGGCGACAGTCGACGGGAAGTCGACCGTGATCTTGGCGACGACGGTGTAGCTACCAGCGGTGAGACCGGTGAAGGTCGAGACCGCGGCTCCGCCCTTGGTGACAGCGAACTCCGGGGTGACCGTTGCGCCGCTGATAGTCGACGTCACTGCGGTGGAAACGGTCTCACCGAGCGTGAACTTCAGGTTGTCGCCCACAGCATCGACGGTGAGGGTCTCCGTGTAGACGAGCTTGTTGCCGGGAACGATGCGGTAGGCAGCGAGCTGCGTCGCGGTGAGGGCGGTCGGCGCGCCGGTTCCGACCTGAACGGTCCAGGCGCCGGTTCCGGCAACAACATCGAGCTTGCCCGAGCTGACAACGGCAGCGTTCCCGACCGTAGCCGAGTCGTTCCAGTACGCGAGTGTGCCCGCGCCGCCGAGGAGGAGTGCGATGCCAGCAGCGCCGGCGATGGAACCCTTGATGAGCTTGTTCATGATGTTTCCTTTCGCGACATCGCGAAGGACGTCGGGTTAGTGGGCCCGACGAATTCACCGCGAACGCTCGCTAGAGCGTCACGCGATGCCGACATCGGGTTGTCTCGTGTGGTGGCGCCTCGGGGCGAAAACCGAGGCGATGGTGCTGGTAAGTGCGGGAGGGATCAAGCTCCGGGTATGAGCTTCTTTGGCATCCCCGAGTAGAGAGTGCACGTACCTGTATGCCCGTCGCCACCTCCGACATGTCCCCAGTGCAGGGGGTACACCCGTAGTCCCCTGCAATGCCGACAAGGGCCGTCCCCCGGTTTTCGCACAATGTCCCCCGAACCGCCTGCCGCGCCGGTTCGCCCTCCCCGTCAAGAGCCGAAACCGCTACGGTCAAGAACGTGGCCCCAGCGAACGCTCAACTCCAGCATCCGACCCCCGCCTACACGCCCCGAATCGGGCGAATCGCTATAACGCAGCTCGCCCCGAGGCAACCGGAGAACATCTGGCCAGCCAAAGCCTTTGTCGGAGAAGTCGTGCCGTTCAGCGCGACCATCTTCATGGAGGGGCACGAAGTACTCGGGGCCGAACTCCTGCTCACCGACCCTGCGGGAGCAGTGACCCGCCACCGGATGCTCGAGCGCACCCCAGGCACCGACCGTTTTGTTGTCGACGTGCTCATCGACCAGCAGGGCACCTGGTCGTGGAGGGTGCGGGCATTCTGCGATGACTGGGCCACCTGGCGGCACAACGCCTCAATCAAGGTGGCCATGAACAGCGACGCCGAGCTCATGGTCGACGAAGGCGCCGCCGTGCTCGCCCGGGCCGCGCGCGAGCATCCGCGCTCCTCCGTGATCCGAGCCCAGGCCGCTGCGCTGGGCGATCCGAAGCTCGCTCCCGCGGCCAGACTCGCGGCGGCGCTCGACACCCGGCTCACCGCCGCCTTGGCGAACGCCCCGATCGCCTCGCGCGAGACGTTCTCCGACTCGCTTGACCTGCGAGTCGAACGCACCCGGGCCGGCGTTGGCAGCTGGTACGAGTTCTTTCCCCGCTCAGAGGGCGCGCAGCGCCTCAAGGATGGCCGATGGAAGAGCGGCACCTTCCGCACCGCAGCACGGCGACTGCCTCAGCTCGCGGCAATGGGCTTCGACGTGCTCTATCTGCCGCCCATCCACCCCATCGGAACGAGCTTTCGCAAGGGCCCCAACAACACTCTGGATGCTGGCCCCGGCGACCCAGGCTCTCCCTGGGCTATCGGGTCGGCTGCTGGCGGGCACGACGCCGTGCACCCGGACCTCGGCACAATCGCCGACTTCTCTGCCTTCGTCTCTGCAGCATCCCGCAACGGAATCGACATCGCCCTCGACCTGGCCCTGCAATGCTCTCCCGATCACCCGTGGGTCACGGAGCATCCGGAGTGGTTCACGACCAGGGTCGACGGCACGATCGCCTACGCCGAGAACCCGCCCAAGAAGTATCAGGACATCTACCCTCTCAACTTCGATAACGACCCCACTGGGCTGCGCGAGGAGGTTCTGCGCGTCGTCGAGCACTGGATCGGGCTGGGAGTGCGAATCTTTCGGGTCGATAACCCGCACACCAAGCCGCTGCAGTTCTGGGAGTGGCTGCTTCATGAGGTCGCCATCCGCTATCCCGACGTCGTGTTTCTCGCCGAAGCGTTCACGCGGCCACCCATGCTTCAGGCCCTCGCCCAGGTGGGATTCCAGCAGTCGTACACATACTTCACCTGGCGCAATACCAAGCAGGAACTCATCGACTACCTCACGGAGCTCTCGCACGAGACCGCCGACTACCTGCGCCCCAATCTCTTTGTGAATACGCCGGACATCCTCACGGAGTATCTGCAGCGCGGCGGGCGGGCTGCCCACAAGATTCGTGCCGCTATCGCCGCGACGGGTGCCCCAACGTGGGGTGTCTATTCCGCGTTCGAGCTCGTAGAGAACGTGGCGCGGCCGGGGTCCGAGGAGAACATCGACAACGAGAAGTATGAGTATCGCCCGCGGGACTACGCTGCGGCAAAGGCGGAGGGCACGTCGCTTGCGCCCTACCTCACCACCCTCAACCGCATCCGCTCCGAACATGCCGCACTGCGGCAGCTCCGCACATTTCGCGCCCACTGGAGCGACGACGATTCGGTGCTCGTGTACACGAAGTACCTCCCGTCGGAATTCACCCCGGACGGGCGATCCGACGGCATCATCGTTGTCGCGAATCTTGACCCCCATGCCATAAAGGAGACGATGGTGCGGCTTGACCTCACGAGGCTCGGTCTCGACATCGACGCAACATTTGAGGTCACAGACCTCGTGACGGGAGCCCGGTTCCCGTGGGGCCGCGACACCTTCGTTCGGCTCGATCCGCTCGTGGAGCCCGTGCATATCCTGCAGGTTCACTACACCGGCGGGCCGAGCGCTTCGCGCACGACGGGAGCGACCGCATGACGATTCCCGAACTCGACACCGAAACAATCCTTGCCATCACCGAGGCCCGCCATCCGCACCCCCACTCCGTGCTTGGCCAGCATGCGGGCGGTGACGGAGTCATCATCCGGGTTCTTCGCCCCCTCGCAGAGACGGTGACGGCCGTTCTCTCTGATGGCGGCCAGGTCGAGCTCCGACACCTCACTAATGGGCTGTGGCACGGAAGCCACGCAGGGGTGGCGCAGCCGTACCGCATTGTCGCCACCTACGGCGAGGCAGAGTCGTGGGAGGCAGAGGACCCCTATCGGTTCTCCCCCACCGTCGGCGAAATTGACACCTACCTGTTCGCGGAGGGTCGGCACGAAGAACTGTGGCGGATGCTCGGAGCGCACGTGCGCACTCACGAAGGCGTTGCGGGGATTGCCGTCTCGGTGTGGGCGCCCCACGCTCGTGCCGTCCGCGTTATCGGCGACTTCAACGGCTGGAGCGGGCTCGGCCACGCCCTGCGCCGGCTCGACGATAACGGCGTCTGGGAGATATTCGTTCCGGGCGTCGGCGCTGGCGTCGCCTACAAGTTCGAGATCCTCACCCGCGCCGGCACCTGGGTCGTGCGGGCAGACCCTATGGCCCGCTACACAGAAATCCCCCCTCGCACCGCCTCCGTGACCGGCACCAGCGGCTACGAATGGCAGGATGCCGCGTGGCTGACCCAGCGATCGGCCAGCGACCCGCACAACATCCCCATGAGCGCCTACGAGTTGCACCTGGGGTCGTGGCGGCCCGGGCTCAGCTATCGGGATGCGGCCGACCAGATCATCGACTACGTCACAGATCTCGGCTTCACCCACGTG
>NZ_JBACFR010000234.1:0-3918 GCF_056262345.1 Homoserinimonas sp. | reverse complement strand
ATGATCGCCCTGACAGCGACCTCCGCCAGCAGGTCCCCCGACGAGGGAAAATACTCGTAGACGCTGCTCCGCGCCAAACCGACTGCCTTGCCGACGGCGGCGGGCGTAACCGCCGCCGTGCCGTCGGCCAGAAGAATCCGGCTCGCCTCATGAATCAGGGCCTCGCGCTGAATCGCGCGATGCTCCACAACAGAAGGCGCAGTGATTCTTGGCATTAGTCCATTATGCAAGCGATGCCGGGGCGGGCTCTGCCAGCACGCCGTCCTGCATCCGCAGCACCCGGTCGGTGTGAGAGAGAACCTCGGTGTCGTGGGTGACCATGACACAGGCAGTTCCCGTGGCATGCACACGCTCAGCGAGGAGCGCCACGATGTCGTCGGCCCGCGAATGATCGAGGGCACTGGTCGGCTCGTCAACGAGAAGCACGGCAGGGTCGCCCATGAGCGCCCGAGCGATGCCGACCCGCTGCCGCTCGCCGCCCGAGAGCTGCGAGGGGCGTCGATCGGCCCGGTGCGTCATGCCCACCGAGGCCAATAGTTCGTCGGCCTTCGCCCGGTGCTGTGCGGTGATTCGCCCCGCAATGTGCGGAACGATGAGCAGCTGATCGCGAGCCGACAGCGACGGCAGCAGGTTGGTTGACTGAAAGACAAACCCGATCTGATCTTGGCGAAGCTGCGCCAGCTTTCGCTTGGAGAGACCCTTGATGGCCTGCCCACCGATGATGACGCTGCCGGAGGTTGCGGGCATGAGTGCTCCCGCGACAGCGAGCAGGCTCGATTTTCCCGAACCAGAGGGGCCGACGATCGCGACGAGTTCGCCGCGGGCCACCTCAAGCGAAACCCGATCAAGCGCGGTCACTGTCTCGTCGCCGGCTGGCAGCGTGAGGGTGACGTCAGTGAGTGAAAGTGCTGGAGTTAGTGAGTGTGATGTGGTCATCGGGCGCCTCCCAGCGCAATGAGCGGGTCAACCCGCGTGATCTGTCGGATAGCAACCAGCGCTCCCGCCGCGCCGAGGACGATGATGAGGCCGAACCCTGTGAGCACAGGGCCAACCTCAAGCACGAACGGCATGCCTGCTGGCATCGCTGCGCCGAGCGCCCATCCGGCTGCTCCGCCCACTGCGGTTGCTCCGACCAGGATGATCAGAACCTGCGAGAGCGCGTCTCTCACGACGTAGCCTCCCGAGGCGCCCACCGCCTTGAGGAGCGCAATCTCGGGCTGACGCTGCACGGTCCACACGGTGAAGAACGCCCCGACAACGAGCGCTGAGATGATGTAGAGAAATACCTGGATGAGCACCATCGTCGAGGTCTCCGCCTCGTAGCCGGGCGATGCGTTGAAGGCGTCGGTCTTGCTGATGGCAGAGGTTCCTGCCACAGCAGAGTCGCCGAGGGCTCCGTCGTGCTGAATGGCAATCGCCGTGGCGACCTCGAAGGCGCTCGCGGGAACATCCCCCGGCATGCCGTAGGCGACCTTTTGCCACACGGAGAGCGGCAGATAGATGACCGCCACGTGGCCGTACGAAGCGCTGCCCGTGGTGCCCACGACGGTGAGCTCGGTTCCGATGCGGTCGATCGTGATGACGTCGCCGATGCCGATCTCGTCGTCGGCGATGCCCTGCGAGATGACGACGCCGTTCTCCACTGAGCCGACGCCGTCTCCGTCGATCAGATCTGGTGCGAGAAAGCTGCCCTTTTCGATGCCGAAGAGTGCCGCACTGAGCTGCACTCCGTTGTCGCTTTCTGCATGAACGAGCGCGCTGCCGACAGGAGTCGCGGCGGTAACGCCGTCAACGCCTTCCCATTCGGCGGCCGCCGTGACATCCACCGTGGAGCGTGAGAACTGATCGCTCGTCACCGTCTCGTCGAAGGCGAACGAATCGGCCTTCATGTCGCGCAGGCCTGAGACGCCGTGATCCACGAGTCCTGAGGACAGGCCAGAGAGAATCACCGAGAGCGTTGCCATAAGGGCGACAACGACACCCATGAGCAAGAAGCGACCACGAGCGAAACGCAGGTCGCGGAGAGCTAAAAACATTCGAACCCAATCTTGCCGACACGATGTCGGCAAGTCCAGTATAGCAACATGCCGACAGACTGTCGGATACACTCGGGGCCATGGAAATCCTGCGCGATGTACTTGTCATCCTCCACTTCATCGGCCTCGCCTCCCTTCTGGGCGGCTTCTTGGTGCAGATGTCGGCCTTCCGCACCAAGTCGGCTGTAATCAACCCCGCAATCCTTCACGGTGCGCTTACCCAGCTCGTGACCGGCCTGCTCCTCGTCGTCCTCGCCGAGATGCGCGACGGCGAGGTGAACCACATGAAGATCGGCATCAAGCTGTTCATCGTCATCGTGATTTACGTGCTGGCGCTGGTCAACCGCAAGAAGAAGCCCGTCTCTCCTGCGGTTCTCGGCACGATCGGTCTGCTCACGCTGGCCAACATCGTGATCGCCGTCGTCGTCCCCGGAATGGTCTAAACACTCACAGCAACGACGAGGCGCCCGCGGGAAACTTTCGGCGGCTGCACCTCTTCTGTTGTTGCGGCGGAGACTAGGACTCCGTGATGTCGATTTCCTTCATCACGTCGGCGTCGATAGCCACGCGAACCTTCTCGATCAGGCTCTCTGGTGCCGGCGAGTCGATCGTGAGAACGCTGAGCGCCTGGCCGCCAGCCTCCCGGCGGCTGATCTGCATGCCAGCGATGTTGATGCCGGCGTCACCGAACTCCTTGCCATAGACCGCGACGATCCCGGGGCGGTCGGTGTAGAGCATGACGATGTGGTGCTGAGAGATCGGCACCTCAACATCGTGGCCGTTGATCTCGACCAGCTTCTCGATCTGCTTGGTTCCCGTGAGAGTCGCAGAAACCGAAAGCTGCGTGCCATCGGTGAGACCGCCACGGATGGTCAGCAGGTTGCGGTATTCGTCGCTCACGGGGTCAGTGATCAGGCGCACCTCGATGCCGCGCTGATCGGCAAGCAAGGGCGCGTTGACGTAGGACACCGTCTCGCTGACGACGTTGGTGAAGATTCCCTTGAGCGCGGCGAGCTTGAGCACCTTGACATCGAGATCCGCGATCTCGCCGCGAACCTCAACATCCACGCTCGTGACCGGTCCCTGGGCGAGTGCGCTGAAGATCTGGCCCAGCTTCTCCATGAGCGGAATGCCCGGGCGAACCGACTCGTCGATGACGCCACCGGCCACGTTCACCGCGTCGGGAACGAGCTCGCCATCGAGAGCGAGACGCACCGACTTGGCAACAGAGACGCCAGCCTTCTCCTGAGCCTCATCCGTTGACGCGCCGAGGTGGGGCGTCAGAACGATGTTGTCGAGGGTCGTGAGAGGCGAGTCCTTGGGGGGCTCGCTCACGAAGACATCGAGACCAGCGGCGGCGATGCGCTTGGTCGACAGCGCCTCGAAGAGGGCATCTTCGTCGATAATTCCGCCGCGGCTGCAGTTGACGATGCGCAGGGTCGGCTTTGCCTTGGCGAACTCGGCTGCTCCGAAGAGGCCCGTCGTCTCCGGCGTCTTGGGGATGTGAATGGTGATGAAGTCAGACTGCTCGATGAGCTCGTCAAGGCTCACGACCGAAACGCCGAGCTGCTGTGCGCGCGTGGGCGTGACGTACGGGTCATACGCAATGAGGTTGGCGCCGAAACCGGCGAGGCGCTGAGCGACGAGCGTGCCGATGCGGCCGAGGCCAACGATGCCGATCGTCTTCTCAAAAAGCCCGATGCCGGTGTACTTGGAGCGCTTCCACTCCCCCGCCTTCATGGACTGGTTCGCCTCGGGGATGAACCGGGCGAGGCTCAGGATGTGGCCCACCGCGAGTTCCGCTGCCGAGATCACGTTGGAGGTCGGCGCGTTCACGACCATGACGCCAGCCGTCGTTGCGGCCTTGATGTCGACGTTGTCG
>NZ_JBACFR010000233.1:0-22045 GCF_056262345.1 Homoserinimonas sp. | reverse complement strand
GTTCATGCCCAAGGTCGTTATCGCGGTGATCCCCGGTTGGGCTGCGGGCGGCGGGCACTCGCTGCATGTGGTGTGCGACCTGAGCATCGCCTCGGCCGAGCACGGCAAGTTCAAGCAGACGGATGCGGATGTCGGCTCGTTTGATGCCGGTTACGGAAGCGCTTACTTTGCCCGCCAGATCGGGCAGAAGAATGCCCGCGAGGTGTTCTTCTTGGCCCGCGAGTACAGCGCCCAACGCGCCTATGAGATGGGCGCCGTCAACGCGGTTGTGCCGCACGAACGGCTTGAGGCCGAAGCGTATGACTGGGCTCAGGAGATTCTGACCAAGTCACCAACGGCCATCCGCATGCTGAAGTTCGCATTCAACGCCGTCGACGACGGACTTGTCGGGCAGCAGGTATTCGCGGGGGAGGCCACGCGCCTGGCCTATGGCACCGACGAGGCCGTCGAGGGCCGCGACTCGTTCTTGGAGAAGCGCGAGCCCGACTGGTCGCCCTACCCCTGGCAGTTCTAGCCCGATGATTCGGCGGCTGCGGGCGGTCGACGGGGCGGATGCCGCCACCGTCCATCTCGCGCTGCGGGAGGCCCTGGCGGGGGGCGACGCGATCGTGCCGACTGCGGGCGCGGCTGGGCAGACTGCGGGCGCGGTCGGGCAGAAACCCGTCGCGCAGGACCTGCCTGACCGGGTCGACAAGAGGGTTGCGCTCGTTGTGCAGACGAGTGGATCGACGGGGCACTCCAAGGCGGTGGCGCTGAGCTCTGATGCGCTGCTGGCGGGCGCCGCGGCATCCGAATCCGCCCTCGGTGGCCCTGGCCAGTGGCTGCTTGCGTTGCCCGCCCACTACATCGCGGGCATCAACGTGCTTACCCGCTCGATCACGGCGGGCACCGACCCGGTGATCTATGACGCCCCGCGGTTCGACCCCGTGGAGTTTGCCCTGGCAGCTCAGCGGATGGACGCAGCTCTGCGGTTCACCTCCCTCGTGCCTACCCAGCTCGCCCGGTTGTTGGCCGCCGATCAGACCCTTGAGGCGCTGCGCCGCTTCGACCGCATTCTGGTGGGCGGGCAGGCGACCCCCCAGCCGCTGCTGGCGCGGGCCATCGAGGCGGGGCTAAACGTGACCCGCACCTACGGGTCGAGCGAGACGGCCGGAGGATGCGTCTACGACGGAATCCCGCTGGCCGGCGTGGGCATTGAGATCGTTGACGGCGAAGTTCAGCTGAGTGGGCCGGTTCTGGCCGGGGGTTATCTGGGCGGCCCGGAGCGCACCGAGTCCGCATTCGAACTGCGCGACGGCACTCGCTTCTACCGAACCGGCGACACGGGGGATATCGTCGACGGCGTGCTGCGCATCACGGGTCGGCTCGACGACGTGATCGTGACCGGCGGGCTCAAGGTTTCGCTGGGCGCGGTCGAGCGAATCGTGCGGTCAATCTCGGGGCAGACGGATGCCGTGGTCGTCCCGGTAAAACACGATCAGTGGGGCGAGGTTCCCGTCGTGGTGACAACCGTGCCGATTGAGTTGGCCGCCGTTCGCGCCGCAGTGGCCGCGGAGGAGCGGCCCGAGGCGCGCCCGCACCGCGTCATTGTGATCGCCGAGCTGCCCCTGTTGGCGTCGCGAAAGCCAGACCGTCGCGCGATTCGGGCTATCGCCGAGGGGTCAGCCCGGTCTTAGTGACCCAGCCGATGGCCTCGAACACGATTCCGGTCGACATTTTGGAGCGGCCGGATTCCCGCTCGATGAAGGTGATGGGAACCTCGTCGACGCGCAGACCTAGCCGCTCCAGGTCAGACGCCACTTCAATCTGAAAGACGTAGCCCGCGCCCTGCACATGCTGAAGATCGATGGCCTCAAGGGCTGAACGCTCAAAGGCGCGGAATCCCGAGGTGAGGTCGCGCAGGCGTGATCGCAGCATGAGCCGGGCATACGCCGTGCCGGCGCGGGAGATCAGTCTGCGGTGCCACGGCCAATTGATGACGGCGCCGCCGGGCATCCAGCGGGTGCCGATCGCCGCATCCGCTCCGTCGTCGAGGGCGGCGAGCAGGGCGGGGAGGTCGGCGGGGCGATGTGAGCCGTCGGCATCCATTTCGACGATGCGGTCGAATCCGTGCTCAATGGCCCAGGAGAAGCCGGCCAGGTAGGCGCGGCCGAGACCATCCTTGGCGCTGCGGTGCAGGGCCGCCACCTTGGCGTCTCGCGCGGCGGGGCCGTCGGCGAGCTGGCCGGTGCCATCGGGGCTGTTGTCGTCGACCACCAGCACATGGACGGAGGGAACGGCCTCCCGTACGCCGAGAACAAGCTGTTCGAGGCTGTCGATCTCGCAATAGGTGGGAACGATCACGATGGTGCGCGGCCCGGGCGTTGCCGAATCAGAAGGTGCCAAAGGAGATCATTTCGCTTCTATGGGTCTGTCGTGGCTAGGGAAAGCTGAGGAACCAGAGCAAGACGATCGCCACCGGTTGCAGCGCCGCTCCGATCGACAATACCGCCCAGCGTCGGCGCCGGGTCGACGTGAACAGGTCGCTCGCGAGAAGGGGGGCGAGCGGCATGAGCAACCGGAGGGTGCTCTGCTGGGGAAGGAACACAGCAAACAAATAGAGGCCATAACTTGCCGCATACGAGACGATCTCGCTGCCCAGCGCGAGGGTCGACTTTCGGGTGAGAAACAGCACTGAGAGGGCCACGACCGCGACAACCGCAACGATGCCGGCGACACCGGCCCACCGGGCGGCGAGCAGAAACCACGGGGTAAGCGGAACAAACTCTTGGCGACCCACGAGCGGCACCCACCACGCGAGCTCCGTTTCAAGGTAGGCGTTCTCGCTGCCGGTCGCGGCACTGGCGATGAAGGGCCATGCCAGACCAGCGGCCGAGATGAGGATGCCGCCGAGAACAATGGAGATGCGGTCGCGCCAGGGAAAGGGCTCGTCGCCAACCCAGCGCAGCACGAGGTGGATGCCGAGCGCCAGTGCGATGGCAAGCGCGCCAGGCCGGCTAAAGGCGGCGGCCATCGCCAGCACGGTGAGGAGCCAATAGTGGCGGCGAACGAGCGCGAGCAGACTGCCAAAGGTGAGGAGCAGAAACAGACTCTCGGCGTAGGCGACCTGGAGAAGAAAGCCGAGCGGGCCACAGCAGAAGAACGCCGTCGCCCAGAGGGCCGCCTGCTGTGACACCTTTGCCCGGGTGAGGAGGAACAGCACGACGGCAGCCCCCGCCCCGCACAGGGTGGCCACGAGCACCGCTGCCGGATAAAACTCCAGCCCCGTGATCGCGCGCACCCCCTTGGCTAACCAGGGAAACAGGGGGAGAAAGGCCCACTCATTGGGCATCACCATTCCCGTGCCGTCACGGGGCAGGGTGCTGGGATAGCCGGTTTCGGCGATCTGCCGATAGAACGAGGCATCCCACGAGCCAAGAAAGGCGAAGAACCCGCCCTCGGGGCGGCGGCTAGCGAACTCCCAATCGTTGGCCACCGCCAGCGAATACATGGTGGCAAGAAGCGTTGTGCTCAAAGCGCGCGACAGGGCATAAATGCCGAGCGCCAGCATCCATCCCGGCCTCGATGCGCGACGGACGCGCCAGGGTCGACGTTCGCCCACGGGCGCAGGCGACACCGACGAGGTTTCTGACATTTGCTCTTATAGTGGCAGAGCCTGCCGCCGTGCGTAATGCCGGGCTAGTGGTCGTCGTCGAGCCGGCCCCTGAGCCTGGTCTCCTCGACCTCGAGCAGTGCCTGGGCATTGCGCAGGATGCGAGAGGGGTAGCGCCCCGCGCTTCTGGCGTTCATGAGGGCATCGAACTCGCCCTGAACCACTGCGTTGCGCAGGGCCGCATACTGCTGATGCGGGGTTGCGCCGTCGCTGCGCGAGGCGCGCTCCTTGGCGGCATCGATGCGCAGAAGCGTGTCGGTGCGTACCCGGTTGATCACCCCCGGCACGATCTCCACGTCTGGGCCGACGATCGCGGCAGGGTCGTCGAGCACTTTGAGCCCCTCGTGGCTGATTTCTTCGAGCAGCTTGGCCAGCTTCCTCTCGTCGTCGGCAACATTGACACCCTCGATGCCGACCCAGCGGATCAGGAGGGGGAGCGTGCTGCCCTGCACGACGAGGGTGACGACGGCCACGGTGAAGGCGATCAGGATGAGCTGGGCGCGGTAAGGGGTCGATTCTGGCAGCGACTGGGCTGCGGCCAGGGTGACGACGCCACGCATTCCCGACCAGGAGAGCACGATGCCGCCGCGCCAGTCCAGACCGTCGGTGCGGGTGTGGTCGAGGTCGGCGCGCTGACGGGCATACATCTTCTCGACCCTCTGCCGACGGCGCTCCATGCGCGGGTCGGCCTCCGGGAGGTTTTTGCGCATGTGATCGAGCCCGAGCCTCATGCGCAGCAGCCGGTATTCGTCACGCTCCGCTTTGCGCTGCAGCAGATACACCATGGGATTCACCCAGGCGAAGCGGATGATCACCAGCATCGCCGTGACGAGCAAGCCCATGAGCACCGCCTGCCAAGCGGAAATCTCCTCGGGGTTGATGTCGGCGATCAGAGCGCGAATCTCCACCCCCATCAGAAGAAAGACGCCGTTCTCCAAAATGAACTGCACGCTTCGCCAGTTAGCGCGCTCTGCAACGCGAGATTGAACGTCGACAAAGCGTGGCGCATTGTGCCCGACGTAGAGACCGGCGACCACGACCGCCAGAACGCCGGATGCGTGCACCTCTTCGGCAGGAATGAAGGCCAGGAATGGCACAAGCAGTGCAACGGCGGTGTCGATGAGGGGGTCGTCGATGCGGGCGCGCACCCACACGGTGATGATTCCGACCGCCAGGCCTATTGCAATAGCCACAACCACGGCAAAACCGAAGTCGATAACCCCGTCGAGCACCGTGGCCACACCGCCCGCCGAGATCGCAACGGCCGACCGCAAGAGCACGAGGGCGGTGGCGTCGTTGACGAGACCCTCTCCTTCGAGCACCGTGACCAGCCGGGGCGGAAGACCCAGTTTCTTGCCGATCGCGATCGCCGCAACAGCATCCGGGGGGCTCACGACGGCGCCGAGAGCCACGGCCGCCGCGAAGTTGAGATCGGGCAGCAAGAAATACAGCACAGTGCCGATGCAGAAAGCGGAGACGACAACGAGCACGACCGACAGGCTCGTGATTGACGAGAGATTGCGCCGAAAATCGATGACGGGGACCTGCAACGCGGCCGCATAAAGGATGGGCGGCAGAACCGCCATGAGGATGATCTCCGGCGGGACCTCTATCTCGGGAACCCCGGGAATGTAGGAGATTGCCACTCCGACCAGCAGCAACACCACGGGCGCAGCGAGACCCAGCCGCTTGGCGACCAGCGAGAACGCAACGATGAGAGTGACCGCAATCACGATGACGAGGGGAAGTTCCATTGCGCACTCCGAATCTGTGCCATCAAGTTTATGTGCGCCGACGGCCTAGAATCCTGACGTGGCCAAAGGTAAGCAGCAGCGCATCGATCCGAGACGAGTGGCGAAAGCCGCCCGCAGCAGCAAGGTCGTCCCCCCGAAAGCCAAGGTGAAGAAGGCAACGGCGGGCGACTGGATCGCCGGGGCGCGCATCCGCACCCTCCCCGTGTCGATCGCCCCCGTGGCAATGGGCACGGCGGCGGCGATGCTTCTCACCGGTGAGAATCACTGGGTGCGGGCGCTTCTGTGCCTCGTGGTGGCCGTGAGCATTCAGATCGGCGCCAACTATGCGAACGACTACTCCGATGGAATCCGAGGCACCGACCAGCACCGGGTAGGTCCGTCGAGGCTCACGGGCTCGGGTGCGGCCAAGCCGAAGACCGTTCTCACCGTTGCACTTGTTTTCTTTGGCATTGCGGCGCTCGCCGGAGTCGCCGTCGTCGTTCTCAGCGGGCAGTGGTGGTTGCTGCTCGTGGGAGCTGCCTGCATCGCCGCGGCCTGGTTCTATGTCGGAGGCAAGCGGCCCTACGGGTATGCGGGGCTAGGTGAGCTCTTCGCCTTCATCTTCTTTGGGCCGGTCCCCGTGCTCGGAACCATGTATGTGCAGGTCGGCACTGTCACGATCGAGGCCGTCATTCTCGGTGTCGCCAACGGCCTATTCACGTGTGCCGTGCTCATTGCCAACAACATCCGCGACATTGAGCAGGATCGCCTCGCGGGCAAGCGCACCCTTTCGGTGAAGATCGGCATGACCGCCTCGCGCGTGCTCTATTGCCTCTTCATGCTGCTGCCGTTCGTGATCCTGGTGTTCTTTGCCCTGCTCTTTCCGCTGGCCGTGTACGTGTTCTTTGCGCTGTTGATCGCGATCCCCGCGTGCATCATCGTGGCAACCGGCAAGACACCCGGCGAGTTTTTGCTCGCGCTCAAGCTCGCGAGCGTAACCCTGCTGGTGTACGGGCTCGGGCTTTCTGCCGCGCTGGTGTTCTAGGCGCCCATGGCATCTGGCGCGGGCGTTGCGGCTTTAGGGGCGCAGCGCGGGTTCCGCGCTACGGATCGACAGCAGCGCGACGATCGCGCCGGTTCCGCAGGCTGAGACTATGAGGGCGAGCGGGAGGATGCTGAGCTCGCCGGCAATGCCAGCGAGCGGCGCCGTGATTCCACCGAAGAGGTACTGCGTGCTACCGAGCAGGGCCAGCGCGGTGCCTGCTGAGTGGCGTACATCGGTTATGACGAGCGCGGTTCCCGGGCCGAAGACGAGGCCCATTCCGATAGGCACAAGGGCGAGTGCAGGCAGCACCGCGAGGGGGGAGGTCACCCCCGTTGTCGCGATCACGAGCAGCGCGACGCCACCCATCGTGACAATGCTGAGGCCCACGAGGCAGAGTCGTGCGGCGCTCGTGCGGTGCGCGAGCCTGGTGGCGACGACGCCGGCGACGGTCATGCCAACGCCGTTGGCAGCGAATACGACGGTGTAACCGGTGGGGCTGAATCCGAGCAGCGACTGCACAATGAATGGCGACGACGAGATGTAAGCAAAAGTTGCCCCGACGCCGAGGCACACCATGAGGCTGCCGAGCACAAAGCTTCTGGTGCGCACTACGCCCCCAAAGCTCCGCAGAACATCCCGGGGTGCGGCACTCGCCCGGCGGTCGAGGGTGAGGCTCTCTGGCACAAAGAAACAGACAGCAGCGAGGGCGACGGCGCACAGCACGGTGACGGTCCAGAAGATGACGGGCCAGGCGCTCCACTCGAGCATGACGGCGCCGATGACGGGGCCAATGATGGGCCCGACGCCGCCGACGAGCCCGAGAATGCTGAACACGCGGGTCGTCTCGGCGCCCGTCGTGAGGTCGGAGACGACCGCCCGCCCGATGACAACACCGGCCGATGCTCCGATGCCCGCGAGCAGACGGAAAAGCAGCATGAGCTCGATGGTGGGGGCGATTGCCGAGAGAACGCTCGCAAGCAGAGACACGGCCGTGCCGATGATGAGTAGCCGTCGGCGCCCCATTGTGTCGGAGAGAGTGCCAAGAACCAGCTGACCGAGTGCCATGCCGATGACGTAGGCGGTGAGGGTGGCCTGGATCCACGCGGGGGTCGTCATGTAGTCGTTCGCCATCTTGGGCATGGCGGCGAGGTAAATGTCGGTGCCAAGGGTGCTGATCGCGGTGAGGGTGCCGAGGGTGATGAGCAGGAGAAGAGGGAGGCGCTCGGCTGTGGTGGTGGCGGCCCGTGAAGTGGTCATCTGCCGATTATTCCGTCGACGGACTAAGTGACGGAAGGGCATCCCGGTCCATATTCATACCGATCAGAGAGCGTTGATATGAGTACTCCCGAATTAAGTCCGTTAACGGATTATCCGTTGACAGACTAGTTTGATCCCGATACTCTTCGAGAAAGACCGCACACGGACTAACTACGCGGCGCCGGATTTGGCACGAACCTCTCCCACGAGCAATGGAGCCCTCTCATGACTGACAAGAACGACAACGCCGACTACTTTGAGCGCCTCAAGGCTGCCCACGTCGCCGCTCTCTGGACCATCCCCGGCACGCTCGCGGAGGAGCCGACGCTGGACGAGGTTCCCCACGTGTGGAAGGCCAAGGAGATCTTTCCGCTCCTTCACGAGGCCGTCGACGTCGTAGACCTCGGCGAAGATGCCGATCGCCGCGCGCTTAACGCCTCGAACCCCAAGCGCGTCTTCGGCACGAGCCACAACCTCGTCGCCGGGTACCAGCTCGTTCTGCCGGGGGAGACCGCTCCCGCTCACCGCCACACCCCCAGCGCCATCCGCCTGCTCCTCGAAGGATCGGGCCACACGACGGTTGATGGCGAGCCCGTGCTCATGGAGCCCGGCGACCTCGTGCTCACCCCGCCGATGACGTGGCATGACCACCGCCACGAGGGTGACACCCCCATGATCTGGCTTGACGGGCTCGATGTGCCGTTCGTGCGCGGCCAGCACGCCCAGTTCGCCGAGGAATACCCGAACGAGGCCCTGCAGGAGCTCACCGAGGCTGAGGATGTGAGCGTCGCCCGATACGGCGCCGGCATGATTCCCGCCGAGCGCACGTGGACCAAGAACCATTCCCCGCTCAACAAGTACCCCTACAAGACCTCCAAGGAATCGCTTCTGCGCTTTCACGAGTCCGAGGGTCGCCCCTCGACTGGATCGTCGATGGAATACGTCAACCCGATCACCGGCGGTCCGGTCATCCCCACCATCACCTGCTTTCTCTCGGTGCAGGAGTCCGGAACCAAGAGCCGCGCCTACCGCCACACGCCCAGCAAGGTCTTCTGCGTTCTCGAAGGCAGCGGCTACAGCATCATCAACGGCGAGCGTTACGACTGGGAGAAGCACGACTTCTTCGTCGTGCCGTCGTGGCACTGGTACGAGCACCACGCCAACGAGGGTGACGACGCGATTCTCTTCTCCATGAGCGACCGCCCCATCTACGAGCCCTTCGGCCTGTTGCGCGAGCAGACTGCCGACGCTGTGCCCGCCGCAAAGAACTAGGAAACACCATGACTGATACCAACGAGATCATCGTTGTCGGCTGCGGCATCGGCGGTGCCTCAGCGGCGCTCGCCCTCGGCCGCGCCGGCTTCACCGTGCGACTACTTGAGCGCGCCCCCGTCATCGCCGAGGTCGGCGCCGGCCTGCAGGTGGGCCCCAACGCCATGCGCATCCTGCGCGACCTTGGCGTCAATGACTACCTGACCCAGTCGGCTGTGCTGCCCGACCGGGCCGTGATGCGCGACATCCGCACGGGCGAAGAGGTTGTGTCGTTCGACTTCGGAGCTGGCTTCCGCGAGGCCTACGAAATGCCCTACGCGGTTATGCACCGTGGCGACCTGCTCAATGGCCTGATGAAGGCCGCCGAGGCGACTGGTCGCGTCACCATCGTTCCGGGCAAAGAGATTGTCGACATCACCGAGAACGGCGACACCGTCACCGTCTCCGCCGCCGACGGAACGAGCTATACGACCAAGGCTCTCATCGGCGCCGACGGCATCCGCTCGCGTGTTCGCAAGCACGTCATCGGCGACGCCACCCCCGTTGCATCGAAGTACGTGATCTACCGGGGCACCATCCCGCGCACTGACGACATCGAGAACGCGGTCACCCTGCAGGCCGGAGCCAACCACCACGTCATGCACTACCCGATTCGCGGCGGCAGCGAAGTCAACGTCGTTGTTTCGTTCAAGAGCGAGCGGGATGTTGTGGGCGGCGACGGCTGGGGAACAGTCGAGGAGCTTCGCGAAGCCTTCGCCGACGTGAACCCGCAGGTCGCCCGCCTGCTTGAGCAGATCGATACCAGCAACCGTTGGGTTCAGTTCGACCGCGCTCCGGAGGCTGGATGGACCAAGGGCCGCATCGTGCTCACGGGTGATGCTGCTCACCCCACCCACCAGTACCTCGCCCAGGGTGCTGGCCAGGCAATGGAAGACGCCGTGGGGCTCGCCCGCGTGCTCACCGAGTTTGGTGACGACGTTGCCGGCGCCTTCGTGGAGTTCGAGAAGCGCCGCTTCGACCGCACGAGTGCCGTGCAGCGCGGATCGCGCTTTTGGGGTGAGCTCAGCCATGTCGGCGGGGCAGAGGCCGACCAGCGCGACGCGCTCCTCGGCACGATCGAGCCAGAAGACCGCCGCTTTATCGACTGGATCTACACGACCCGCGACGACGTGCCGCTGCCGGTGATCCCGCCCCATCGCGACTCGTATGAGCCGCTCGAATCGGAGAGGGTTCTCTCATGAGGCTCGGACTTTTTAACGGCGGCCGACTCGGTGCCGTGCACGAGGGCCAGGTCTACGACGTGTCGTCGCTCGTGGCCGAGCCCGGCCCGGCCGGGCGACTCGACGCCGCAATTCGTGCGGGAATCACGTCGATTCCTCGCGAACTGCTGACGGCATCCGCTGACTCCGTCTCCGTCGACGATGTGCAGTGGGAGGCCCCTCTGCCGCGACCCGGCAAGATCATCGGCGCCCCGGCGAACTACTACGACCACATCGACGAGATGCCCGACTCGGCCACGATTCTCGAGTGGGGGTTCTTTCTCAAGGCCGCCACCTCGGTGATCGGCCCGAACGGCACGGTGGAGATTCCCTACACGGATGTTCCGACCCACCACGAGGGCGAACTCGCCGTTGTGATCGGCAAGGGTGGCCGTGACATCTCGCTCGACGACGCGTGGGACCACGTCTACGGTTACACGTGCGTGCTCGACATCACGATCCGCTCAAGCGAGGACCGTTCGACCCGCAAGTCGTTCGACACGTTCACGCCGCTCGGCCCGGTCGTCGTGACAGCCGATGATGTTGCGGATGCCGCGAACCTCGACCTTCGCCTGACGGTGAACGGCGAGGAGCGTCAGTCGAGCAACACGTCGAAGCTCATCTACGGAATCCCTGAGCTCATCGCGTATGCGAGCTCGGTGACGACCCTTGAGCCCGGCGACGTGATCGCGACGGGAACCCCATCCGGTGTCAGCGAGATCTTCGACGGCGACGTCGTGACCGTTGTGATCGATGGCATTGGCGAACTAACGGTCGACGTAACCAACCGCCGTGCCATCCCGCACGCCGACCGGCCCGGACCGAAGACGGCGCTGCGCCGCTCCTAGGTACCGCGCCCCCGCGCACGATCAAGCGTTGAGGGGTCCGATATTCGCCATCCCGGAGCCCCGGGAAGGCGACTATCGGACCCCTCACCTGTTCGCTCGCGACTGTTTGCTCGCGCTGGCACGGGCCAGGTCGGCTATACCTCGACCGGGTGGTGGCAGGCCACGAAATGGTCGGGGGCAAGCTCTCGATATTCGGGGGTCGTATCGATGCAGATGCCCGTTGCCGCAGGGCACCGGGCGGCGAAGGGGCAACCGCCCTGTGCCGACGCGGATGCGGCAGCGGGGGCGACGGTTGGGCTAGACGCCGTGGGACTCACGGTGGTCGCGGGCTCACGCGCGACGCCCGGTCGTGGCACGGACGATAGAAGCAGGTTCGTGTAGTGGTGTCGTGGAGCCGCATACAGGGCGGTCGACGGGGCTACCTCGCACAGCTGGCCAAGGTAGAGAACCGCGACCCTGTCACTGATGTTGCTCACCACAGCGAGGTCATGCGAGATGAAGATCATCGAGAGGCTGTAGTCGGCCTTCATCTTCTCGAGGATATTGAGCACGGCAGCCTGCACTGAGACATCGAGAGCGGAGACGGGCTCGTCGCAGATGAGTAGCTCGGGCTCCTGCACGACCGCCCGAGCGATAGCAATGCGCTGACACTGACCACCCGAAAGCTCGTGCGGGCGCCGGGATGCCATCTGGGCATCCACGCCCACCTCGGCGAGGATCTCGGCGGCCCGCGCGCGAGGGTTCGGATGCTTCGCCAGGCGAAGCGGCTCAGCCACGATGTCGAGCGCGGTGCGGCGGGGGTTCAGCGACGAGATCGGGTCTTGAAAAATCATCTGCAAACGGCGCCGGAACAGGCGAAGCTTGCGGCCCCGCAGCCGGGTGATGTCGACCCCGTCGACGACGACACTCCCGCCCGTTGGCGGTGGCAACTGCGCAATCGACTTGCCGATCGATGACTTGCCCGAGCCGGATTCGCCGACCAGGCCGAGGGTTTCGCCCTTGCGCACGACGAGGTTGACACCGTCGACCGCCCGGAGGGTTGTGCGGCGGGTCTTGTAGTCAACCGTGATGCCCCGGGCATCGAGTGCGGCATGTGTGGTGACGCCGGGACCGGCGGGGGCGAGAGTTGTCGTGTCGTTCACTGGGCTACCGCCTCTGGGTGGGGAACTGTGGCTTGTTCCGCAGTCGTGGTGAGTGGGTGCACACACACGACACGGCGGCCTGGGGCCGGAATTGCGACCGGGACGGGGGGGAGGCACTCGTCGGTGGCGCGGGGACAGCGGGCCTGGAAGGCGCACCCAACGGGGAGCATCCGCAGGTCGGGGACCCGGCCCGGAATCGTCTTGAGCATCGTGTGCGGAGGGTCTTCTAGACGGGGCCGCGCCTCTTCGAGGAGCGATGTGTATGGATGACTCGGCCCGTGAAAGATCGAGCTTCCAGCGCCGCTCTCGACGATGCGGCCCGCATACATGACGGAGACGTCGTCGCAGCGCTCCGCAATGAGGCTGAGGTCGTGCGAGACGAGCAATATCGAGAGGCCACGCTCGACGCGGAGGCGGTCTAGGAGATCCATGATCTGAGCCTGTACCGTGACGTCGAGCGCCGTCGTCGGCTCATCCGCGATGAGCAACTTGGGGTTGCGCGAGAGGGCGATCGCGATCATGACCCGCTGGCGCTGACCACCCGAGAGTTCGTGGGGATATGACTTGAGCACTCGATCGGCCTGACGGATGCCCACCTGGTCGAGCAGCTCGGCCGAGTGACGGTCGGCGTCGCGGCGGGCCTTGCCGTCGAGCTTCACGAGAGGCATCGCCATCTGCTTGCCGATGCGCATCACAGGGTTGAGCGCCGTCATGGGGTCTTGGAACACCATCGCGATCTCTTTGCCGCGGATCTCCTTGCGCATGGTGTCTTCGCTGAGATCGGTCAGTTCGCGGCCGTCGTAGCGGATCGAGCCCGATCGGGTGGCTATGCTGCCCGTCGGCAGAAGCCCGAGCACGGCGCGGGACGTGACCGACTTGCCCGATCCGCTCTCGCCGACGAGCCCGTGCGCTCGGCCGGCGCCGATCGTTATATCAACGCCATTGACGACCTCGGCGATGCCCCGCGGTGTGCGGAACGCAAGACGAAGGTCTTTGATCTCAAGGATGGGGTTCTCGCTCACAGCACGGCCTCCCGGATGTCGAATCGCTTGGTTATGAACTCGGCGATGAAGTTGATGGAGAGGAGCGTGATGCACATGACGGCGGCGGGAACGAGCACGATGTGCGGGCTTGTCTGCAGAGCCCCGCGGCCTTCGCCCATCATTGACCCCCAGCTCGACTCAGGTGCCGGGATGCCGAGACCCAAAAAGCTCAGGCCTCCTTCCGTCGCGATGGCGACCGCGACGAGGGTCATCGAGTAGGCGACAACCGAGACCACGACGTTGGGCAGCACCTCGCGAAAGAGAATGCGCGCTTCGTGCATTCCCATTCCGCGGGCGGCGATAACGAACTCTCGGTTGGCAAATGTCCCCGTGGCTGACCGTGTGACCCGGGCAACCATGGGCATCAGAATCGCGCCGATTCCGAGGATCAGAGTCGACAAGCCAGGCCCGAGGAATACCGTGAGGGCGATCACCGCGACGATGCCGGGGAAGGCGAGCAGGATGTCGATGACGATGCTGAGTGCGCGGTCGGTCGCGCGCCCAAAGTAGCCAGCGGCAAGCCCGAGGAGCCCACCGACGACCGTTGCCGCTGCAACAGCGCCGACACCGACGAGCAGGCTCACCCGTGCGCCGAAGATGGCCCGAGACAGGATGTCTCGCCCGATCGTGTCGGTGCCGAGCAGGTGATCGAGAGACTGGAACGGGGCGAGCGCGATCGCGGCGTAGTCGCTCGTCGAGGGATCTGGCAGGGGAAGGATCGGAGCGAAGATCGCGGCAGCGGTGAGCGCGGCGAGCCAGACAAAGGAGACGATCACAGGCACGCCGAGCGGGCGTCGTTGTGCCGAGGCGGGGCGTGCGGGAGCTGGCAGTTTCTGAACGGTGGAGGTCACTGTGCAACTCGCACTCTTGGGTCGATAGAAGCTTGGATGATGTCGACCAGAAAGTTGACGGCGACGTAGACGACGGCGAACACGAGCACGAGACCCTGCACGAGGATGTAATCGCGTGTCGTGACGGCTGAGAGCAAGAGTGTGCCGAGCCCGGGGAGGCCCGAGATCGCTTCGACGACGACAGTGCCGCCCATAAGCACGCCGAAGTTGACTCCAACTACCGTGACGAGGGTCGGCAATGATGGCCGCAGCGCGTAGCGGTAGAGCAGGGTGTTTCGCGAGAGGCCGATCGCGCGCCCGACCAGAATGAATTCCTGCTGCAGCGTTTGGATCATGCTGCTGCGCAGAACCCTGATGTATACGGGGATCAGCATGAAGCTCATCGCGACCGCGGGGATGATGAGCGACCGGATGCTCGGCCACAGCCCCTCAGAGATCGAGGTGTACCCGATCGCCGGCAGCACCCCGAGGCCAACCGAGAAAATCAGGATGAGCACGAGGGCGACGACAAAGTTGGGGATCGCCTGCGCTGCGAAAGACACTGTCGCGACGCCGCGGTCTATTGCCGAATCGCGTCGGGGGGAGACGAAGAGCGCAACGGGGACGGCAACCAGAAGGGTTATGACCTGGATCATCACGATCAGCTGGAAGGTAACGGGTGCAGCGGTTCCGATGGCCGCGGCCACTGACTGGCCAGTGAAGTAAGAGGTGCCGAGGTCTGCGCTCAGGGCGCTCATCACCCAGAGCATGTACCGCTCAATGAGGGGCTTGTCGAGACCGAGGTCGCGGCGAATTGCCTCGACGTTCTGCGGCGAGCTGTCGCCGGCGCTGGCCGCGAGGATCGCGGCGGGGTCGGTCGGGAGGAGGCTCGTCAGCAAGAAGACGATGATGCTCACGCCAAAGAGCACGGTAATCAAGTGGAGAAAACGCGAAGTCAGTTGGGGCATGTTGGGCCGAATCTTGGTAGGGGTATCCGGGACGCGGTGATCACGCGCGCGGTACACGAAGGTGCAGTGGTTGCGCCGGAGATTCCGGT
Organism: Homoserinimonas sp.; assembly: GCF_056262345.1. Classification (NCBI taxonomy): domain Bacteria; kingdom Bacillati; phylum Actinomycetota; class Actinomycetes; order Micrococcales; family Microbacteriaceae; genus Homoserinimonas; species Homoserinimonas sp. Next base: position 6,907 of record NZ_JBACFR010000233.1, on the reverse strand, counting down.
CGCAACCACCGCACATGTCTGTGTTACTTCTTTACCCAGACGTACTTTGCTTCGAAGTGGTCGACGGATGCTGGGTTCGACGATCCGTCAGGGAACCCGAGAACATCCGATCCGACTGCGCGGTACACGCCGCTCGAGAGGAAGGGAACGATCGGAACCCACTCAGCCGCGAGCTGCTGAATCTCGGAGATCGTGTTCGTGCGCTCCTCTTCGCTCTTCGTGTCGCGGCTTGCAGCGAGGAGCGCGTCCATCTCTGCGTAACCGCCGCGGCCGAAGTTGACACCGGCGTTCGTCACGAGGGTCTGCCCTGCGCGGCGCAGAGTCTCGGGGGCGATTCCGCCCTCGACGACGACGGCCTTCGACTCGCCCGTGAGGGCTGCCACAACGAGGGTTGACGGGGTGACCACTGACGACGTCATCTCGATGCCGACATCCTTGAACATCTGCTGCATCAGAGCAACTGCCTGGGTGACGGCGTCGTTTTGGGGCGTGAGCACCTCGAACGTTGGCGCGCTACCCGTCTCGTCCGTGTAGTCGGCGATGAGCTTCTTGGCGGCCGCAACATCCTTCGTCGGCCACTCCGTCTCCTCGGCGAAGGGGTGGTTCGGGGTGAAGAACCCGTTCGGGGCGTCAGAGAGACCGCTGTTGACGACCTTGTTGATGGCGTCGAGGTCCAGAGCCATGTTCATGGCCTGCCGAACGCGGATGTCGTCGAACGGAGCCATCGTTGTGTTGGGAACGAGGCGCCAGTTGCTGTACCACTGCTGCTCGAGAACTGTGAGGCCAGCGGACTCAGCCTTCGCGGCGTCGACAGGGGTCTGGAACGTCGAAATGTCGAGGTCGCCCGACTGCAGGGCCGCGAGACGTGACGACTGCTCTGGCACAACGCTGATCGTCATCGCGTCGAGGTGGGGGAGGCCTTCGACCCAATACTCAGGGTTGCGCACGAACTTGGCGTCGCCGTTCGGGGTGAACGACTCAACCAGGAAGGGGCCCGCGCCCACGGGCGCTAGACCGAAGTTCTCCCCTGCGGCGGCGACAGCGGTCGGTGACGGGATCATCGAGAGCGATCCATCGGTGAAGCTCAGGGGGAACTGGCTGTTGGCCGACGTGAGTGTGAATACGACGGTCGAAGCATCGGGGGTCGCCATCGAAGCGATGGTGCGAGCATCCGCCGCTTGAAGCGACGTCGAGCCCTCGCGGGCCACGTTCGTGATGTGCGCGACGACTGCGGCGGAGTCGAGCGGGGTTCCGTCGCTAAAGTTCACGCCATTACGGAGCTGGAGGGTCCATGTGGTGTTGTCGTCGGAGGAAATCGATTCGGCGAGGTCGGGGACGATGAGGCCCTTCGCATCAACCTTGAAGAGCAGGTCAAAAACCTGTGACATCAGGAGCAGGCCAGCGCCGCCGGTGTTGCCGGCCGGATCCATCGCCGCGAGGGGCATCGTTGCGCCGACGCGAAGCTCGCCGCCCGAGGTTGGCTTACCAATCTTGAGTTCCTGGCCGTTGTAGAAGCCCGTGACGATCGAGTCATCGGTCGACTTCTCCGGCGTTGTACCAGACCCCGAAGAGCAGGCGGCGAGGGTGATTGCCGCAAATGCGGCAATCGCCGCGATCGCGGGTCGACGGAATGAAATAGAACTCATGGTGCCTCCTTGCACTGAGTAATGTGACGATCTGCGCGCGCCACAAATCACGGCCACCGAGGGGGGCCGAGACAATGACGGAGCGCGCCTCGCCTCGCCCAGCGACGGATGCGCCGGGCGGTTGCCGTGTACCCGGCCAATGTAGGTGCCAGCGCCTGTGGCCGACAAGGTTCGGGTCAGACCGAAGATGTGGGGAATCATCTGCCCCTCCATATGAATGGGGTTTCGGCTTCGTCTTCTTGCGGCGACTCCGCTGCCGCCAGTGCGCATGACAGTGGACCCGGGGGCTAAGCCGGCCCGGGCCCACTGAGTATTGCGCCGAGTGTTAGCTCTGCGGCATGAGGATGGGCGCGAGGACCGAGCGCGCCATCATGTCGTCCATTGCCCGCGAAATGTCGCTGAGCGGGTAGTGCGCGTCGATCATGCCAGCGACGTCGAGCTGACCGCGCTCGATCATGCCGACCAGCCACGGGATGTCGCGCCGCTGGCTGATGCCGCCGCCCTGGCAGGCGTGGATGGTCTTGCCCTGCACCGCGAACGGGAGGGCGGTGAAGGTGACCTTGGCGGTCATCATCTGGTCGGTGACGCTGCACAGCACGATGTGTCCGCCCGAGCGGCACATGTCCCACGCCTGCTCGATGGCGCGAGCATCCGCTGCCGCTTCGAAGACGAAGTCGCCGCCGGCGCCGGCGAGCATTCCGCCCTTGTTGCCCGTGATCGCCTGAACGGCGGCGACCGGGTCGCCCGCGGTCGGGTCGACCACGTGGGTAGCGCCGAACTTGAGCGCAAGTTCGCGGCGATGGGGCAGGGGGTCGACGGCGACGATTGTGCCGGCGCCGACCATCTTGGCGGCCTGGATGTAGGAGATGCCTACGGAACCCGCGCCGAGCACGACGACGTCGGCACCGGGGGTGATGGGGGCGATGCGAAGCGCCGCGCCAACGCCGGTCGCAATCGGCAGCGCCACCATCGCGAGCTGATCGAACGGCAAATCGGTGACGACCTTAGTGGCCTGGATATCGGGCACGATCATGTGCTCGGCGAAGGCTCCGACGTAGGCGTTGCCGGCCATTTCTACGCCGTTGGCGTCTTTGTAGGTGTTGGGGCCCATCCACGCCATCTCTGCGCAGAACTCGGGCTTGTTGTTGATGCAGAAGTGGCACTCGCCACACTCGGGTGTGCTCGTGACGACGACCTTGTCGCCGACCGCGAGACGCTCAACCTTGGGGCCGATCTCGATAACAACGCCTGTGCCGCAGTGGCCGAGGATCTGCGGCACCGGCTGGCCGACCGTTTCGGGGTCGTTAGTGAGGGGGAAGTAGTCGGAGACCGAGACGTTCGACGCTTCGACGCGCACGACGACCTCGTGATCGCGCAGGGGAAGTGGCGTTACTTCCTGGATCTCGATGTTCGGTTTGCCGAGTTCGACCCAGACAGCTGCTTTCACGATAAATCCTCCTTGATTCGGGGTAGGTGGCCTCCCCTATAGCGTTTCGAGATCGAGGCCACACAAATACAGTACATATCCGTATTGATTATCAAGTGTGTCAAGTCACGCTCGCCGCTTCAAGCGTTGTTCCCATATAAATCAGCGGAATCATCCTCTGAACTCGGGCTTCCTATTCCTGCAACTGTCGTCTAGCATTTCGATACGCAGTCGATTACTAATTCGACTCCACACGCCAAGGCCGCCGCAGAAAATGCCCCGGTCGACATGTAAAGGAGCATGACCATGAGCATCGCAACCGAGGTGTACACACCCGGCACGAACCTCACTGCCCAGGACCTCATCGCCGCAGCCCGCGACATGCGGGAGCGTCTTCGCGACCAGCAGGAGGCAGCAGAAGAGCTCGGCGGTTACACGCAGGAGATCCACGAAGAGATGCTCTCCAAGGGCCTCTACCACCTGCTCACCCCCAAGGCCTTCGGAGGCCTCGAAATGAGCGTTGGCACCTTCGCCGAGGTCGTCATGGAGATCGCCCAGGGAGACCCGGGCAGCGGCTGGTGCTACAGCCTCGGCCACGGCCACGCCCTCTCGACGGCCGCGTGGTGGCCCGCCGATGTGCAGGAAGAGATCTACACGACTCCCCGCGGATACTTCCGCGCTTCGCAGTCGATGCCCCCGTCGGGAACCGCCAAGAAGGTCGACGGCGGCTACATCATCAACGCTCGCTCGCCCTACCAATCGGGCAGCCCCTACTCGACCCACGCGACCGTTCACGTGATGCTCGAAGGCGGCGACGAGAAGAACCCGACCTTCGTTCACGCGATCGTTCCCGAGGCTCAGTACAGCAGGGTCGATGACTGGGGTGGAGACGCCATCCTCGGTATGCGCTCGAGCGGTTCCAACAGCGTTCTCGTTGAGAACCAGTTCATTCCCGAGAAGTACGTTGTCTCGGGCGACTGGCTGCAGCTTCCCGAGATCTCCACCTCGCCCGGAGCAGAGCTCCACCAGAACTCGCTGTACCTCGGCGTGCCGCAGACCTTCCTCATGACGGAACTCGCCGCCGTCATGGTCGGAACCGCCTACGCCGCGATCGACGAGTACAAGGAGATCATTACCTCCCGCACGACGATCCTTCCCCCGCGCATGCTCCGCTCGCAGGACCCGCAGCACCAGCGCGACATCGGCACCGCGATCATGATGGCCGACTCGGCCAAGACCATCGTGCTCGCGGTCAACCAGCGTGCAGCAGCCTGGAGCGAAGAGGCCTTCCGCGGCGGACAGCCCTTCACCCGCGCGATGGACATCAAGAACTTCGGCGAGCTTATTCAGGCGGCAGACCTCGCCAGCGAGGCCGTTGAACTCCTGTACCGTTCTGCAGGCGCCAGCGCCGCAAAGAAGGGCCAGCGCATGCAGCGCTACATGCGTGACGCGCAGATGTACCGCACGCACAACGTCGCACAGTATGCCCAGATCGCGCAGCGCATCGGAGCCGTCAACGTCGGCGAAGCCAAGTCGATCTACTAGGGAGAACCACAATGCCTGACCTCACTGGAAAAACCGCCGTCGTTACCGGCGGCGCCCGCGGCATCGGCCGCGCCTACGCAGAACGCCTTGCAGCAGACGGAGCCAAGGTCGCCATCATCGACCTGGGCGACGCATCTGAAACCGTCGCCGCAATCGAGGCGGCGGGCGGAACCGCGCTCGCCGTTCGCGCCGACATCTCATCACCCGACGAGGTCGCCCGCGCGGCCGCCGAAGTCGAGGGTGCCTATGGTGCCGTGCAGATCCTCATCAACAACGCAGGCATCCACCCGGACCCGCCCGTGCCGTTCCTTGAGATGACCTTCGAGCAGTGGCGCCGCATGCAGTCGATCAACATCGACTCGATGTTCCTTGTCACGCGGGCGTTCGCGCCCAAGATGGCACAGACCGGATGGGGCCGCATCGTCAACCTCAGCTCGGCATCCGTCTGGGTCGCTGTTCCCAACGGATCGCACTACGGGGCATCGAAGGCGGCCGTCGTTGGTCTCACCCGCGGGCTTGCGACCGAGCTTGGCGACTACGGTATTACCGTCAACGCGATTGCACCGAGCATGGTGCGCACCGACGGGCTTCTCAACTTCGCCACCGAGGACCAGTTCGACGGCGTGGCCCAGACGCAGTCGGTCAAGAAGAAGATGCTGCCGGAGCACCTCGTGGGAGCCATGGCATTCCTCGTTTCTGAAGAAGCGGAACTCATGACGGCCCAGGTGCTCCACGTCGACGGGGGATCGGTCCGTGTCGGCTGAGATGACGCTTGAGACGGAGGCTGCGCTCACCAGCACGGTTCTCCGTAGCGTCTTCTCGTGCTTTCCCAGTGGGGTGGTGTCGCTCTGCGCTCTCACGCGCGATGAGAGCGGCACCCCCGCCCCGCATGGGATGGTCGCCAGCTCGTTCACCTCGGTCTCGATCGACCCGCCGCTCGTCTCCGTCTACATCGCGGAGGGCTCATCCACCTGGGCGCAGTTGCGACAGGTTGAGCGCATCGGCGTGAGCGTGCTCGGCGCAGCCCACTCGGTGCTCGGCCGGCAGATGTCGGTGCGCGGAGTCGACCGGTTCGCCGGAATCGACTGGCGCACTCGGCCCAACGGCGCGATCTATCTCGACGGGGCCGCCGCGACATTCGAGTGCAGCGTCGAAATGGAACTCGAAGTCGGCGACCACACCCTCGCGGTGCTGCGCATCCACGATGTCGACACCGACATGAGCGTGGAGCCGCTCGTGTTCCACCAAAGCAAATTCAAGCAGCTCGCTGGGCGCTGACGCCCCGAGCACTACGAAAGGACACCCGATGGTTATTGCCGTCACCGGTGCGAGCGGGCAGCTCGGCCACCTCATTATCGACAAACTCATCGAGCGCGGTGCCGCGGCATCCGACATCGTGGGCATCGCCCGTACCGTGGAGAAGGCGGCCGACCTCGCCGCCCGCGGTGTTGAGATCCGCCAGGCCGACTACTCCGACGCAGGGTCGCTGCCGGCAGCCCTCGCGGGTGTCGACCGCCTCGTGCTCGTCTCGGGCAGCGAGATCGGCCAGCGCGCGGCGCAGCACCACAACATCATCGAGGCCGCCAAGGCCGCCGGTGTTGAGTTCATCGCCTACACGAGCCTGCTCAACGCAGACTCTTCGACGCTCGGCCTTGCCGAAGAGCACCGCGCGACCGAGGCTGAGCTGGCCACCGCTGGGATCCCCTTTGCCGTGCTGCGCAACGGCTGGTATACGGAGAACTACACGGCAGGGCTTGAGTCAGCCCTCGCCAGCGGCTCGCTGATCGGCGCCGCGGGAGAAGGGCGTATCGCTACCGCGACGCGCGCTGATTACGCGGAAGCGGCTGCCGCTATCGTGCTGTCGGCATCGGCCGAATCCGGCGCCATTCTCGAGCTCGGCGGTGACGAGCCGCACACGCTCGCAGAACTGGCGCGGGTCGTCTCCGAGGTGAGCGGTACATCCGTAGCCTACGAGAACCTCACTCCTGAGGCCCTGCGCGACGCCCAGATGGCGGCCGGAGTGCCCGAGGGTTGGGCGGAGTTCGCCGCGGCCACCGATCGCGGCATCGCCGGGGGAGACCTCGACACGGACTCGCGCGCTCTCTCGAACATCATTGGCCGCCCGACGACGTCGCTCGCCGACGCCGTGAGCGCGGCACTCGGCAAGTAGCACTCGCGCACCTCGCAGCCCCCGTCCTCACAGAGGGCGCGGGCTTCTTGCGTGCGCGGGCTTGTGCGTGCGCGGGCTTGTGCGTGCGCGGGCTTGTGTGTGCGGCGGGCTCGCGCGTCC
>NZ_JBACFR010000232.1:0-9280 GCF_056262345.1 Homoserinimonas sp. | reverse complement strand
GGCCCGCTCTGCGATGAACCTGATTCTTCGGTCTCGTCGCTGATGTCAATGCCGAGTTGCTCGAAAGCCGAGCTGCCGACCGATGAGGACTCCTGCGCGGTCGCAGCATCCGGCGCCCGCCGCATACGCGAGGCGTCGGCCATCGTTTCGGCCGCGGCCGCAGGGGTGGGCGCGAACGCGGGCGTCGCGCTCAGATAGCTCGAGATCGGCACGGACGGAACTGCTGGCGGTGCCGGTGGGAACCGCGCGGCCGTGGGCTGCGCGAGCGGCGCAGCGCTAACCGGCGGGGTCTGGCGATCGTCGTGAGACGGAGACTCCGGCAGAGTCTGAGACCCCGACTGAAACTCGGGCTGAGACTGAAACTCGGGCTGACGTTCCGGCTCGGGCTGACGTTCGGGCTCGGGCTGACGTTCGGGCTCGGGCGCAGCGCGACGACCCAGAACCGGACGACGGGCTTCGTTTCGTGCCGCCTCGCGGAGGCTCTTTCGGTCTCGACGGAGTTCGCCGCCCTGCGCCGTGGGCGACGAAGGCGTCTGCCCCTGGCTTGATGACTGGTCGTTCACGCTTTCCCCTCGATTGATGCGGCTCCATAGTAAGCGAGCGCACCTCTGACTACCCTGCGATAACGCCCGCGAGAGTCTTCTTGCCCCGACGCAGCACCGCGAACTTGCCAAACAGCAGGGCGCTTCCCAGCACCGCGTCGACATCGGCGACCTTGGCGTTATTGAGGTAAACGCCCCCCTGCTCGATGGCTCGGCGCGACTCCCCCAGGCTCTTGGTGAGACCCGTTGCCACTAAGAGCTGCGCGACGGTGGACTGCTCATCCGCCTGCGTTTGCGCAAGCTCTCCGATTGCAGCCACAAGGGTCGGCTCGTCGAGTGCGGTCAGATCGCCCTGACCGAAAAGTGCCTCTGCCGCAGCTATCGCCGACTCGGTGGCAGCCACCCCATGAACGAGGGAGGTCACTTCGAACGCCAGCGTGCGCTGTGCTTCCCGACGGAACGGCTCGTCGGCGACGGCCCGCTCAAGCCCCTCGATCTCGTCACGCGACAGGAAAGTAAAGACCTTGAGCCGAGCGATAACATCCGCATCGTCGGTGTTGACCCAGAACTGGTACATCGCGTACGGGCTCGTGAGAGCGGGGTCGAGCCAAACGGCATTGCCCTCGCTCTTGCCGAACTTGGTGCCGTCGGAATTGGTGATGAGAGGGGTGCCGATCGCATGAACGCTCGCCCCTTCAGCCTTGTGGATGAGATCTGACCCGCTCGTGAGGTTGCCCCACTGATCCGACCCGCCCGTCTGCAGCACGCATCCGTATGACCGGTACAGCTCGAGAAAGTCCATGCCCTGGAGCACCTGGTAGCTGAACTCGGTGTAGCTGATGCCGGCATCGGAATTGAGCCTGGCGCTGACAGCATCCTTTTTGAGCATCGAGCCAACACGGAAGTACTTGCCCACCTCGCGCAGGAAGTCGATTGCCGACAGCGGCGCCGTCCAGTCGAGGTTGTTGACGAGCCGGGCGGCGTTGTCACCCTCGAACGACAAGAAGCGCGACACCTGGCCCTGCAGGTATCCCACCCACTCGTTGACCGTTTCGGGGGTGTTGAGCGTGCGCTCGGCCGTGGGCTTGGGGTCGCCGATGAGGCCAGTCGATCCTCCGACGAGGGCGAGGGGCTTGTGACCAGCGAGCTGAAGGCGACGCAGGAGGAGCAGCTGCACGAGGTTTCCCAGGTGGAGACTTGGCGCCGTCGGGTCGAATCCGCAGTAATAGGTGATGGGCGGGCCGGCCAACAGCTCTCGGAGCTGAGCCTCGTCGGTCGATACGTGAATAAGACCGCGCCACTTCAGTTCGTCCCACACTGTGGGGAAGGCCGGGTCGTTGCTCTGGTGCGCGAGGATCGCGGGGGTTACTGACACAGAATCCACCGTATCAGCGCGTTCCCCCCTTGCCGCTTCGTCAAGTGTGGAGACTTGATTTCTGGATGTTAGTTCAGTAGCCTTGATTTGTGGAAATCAAGGAAGAGGGCCTGATGTTTGTCATTTCGGCCGACCAGCGTGGCAGCCGAGCGCGTGAAGACCTGGTCGGCCCAGCGCGCGACGCCATCAACGAGCGATTCGGCGACACCCTCACCCTGCCCGCCGATCGCAACGCCGGCGACGAAATCCAGTTGCTGACCAATAGCGCAGCAACCATGCTCGACGCCACCATCCTGCTCGCGAGAACGGGCAACTGGAGCATCGGGATTGGCGTGGGCAGCGTGCGCACCCCGCTGCCGACCAGCGTTGGCGAGGCAACCGGCGACGCCTTCATTGCCGCAAGAGATGCGGTAACGGCGGCAAAGCGACGACAGACCCGCGTCGCCGTGCGCGGCGGGGCTTCGCCAGACGATGCCTGGCCGACGGCGCTCGATGCGCAAGCCCTGCTCGATCCCTTGCTCGAGTTGTTGCGGCGGAGAAGCGAACAGGGATGGGAACTCCACGACGTTCTGACCACCGCACCAACCCAGGCCGACGCGGCGCACGTTCTCGGCATCACCGCCGCCGCAGTGAGCGACCGCGCCCGGGTCGCCGCGCTGAAAATTGAACAGGATGCGAGAAAAGCGCTTGTTAGGCTCCTCGAGAACCTCGCAACGACCGTGACGACGACAACGCCCTAGCGGGCATCCGGAGGCACCGTGCTGATCCTCTCCGCCCTGATCTATTGGGTTCTGCTGCTGCTCTGTGTTGTGGCGGCTCTCGCCACCGCCCTCGTGAGCTGGTTCAAACCTTCCCGGTATCTAACCCTCGCCTCGTCCATCGCTCTCGTGGCGGCCGTGATCGTCGCCGTAACGCCGACCCCCGGATCGACGATCGTGCTATCCATCGTGACGGGCATACTCTGCATCGCGCTGGCCATCGTGGGCGGAGGGCCAGTAGCGAGCACCGTGCTGCAGCTCGCGACTCGCGGCACCAGCACCTTCGGCGTGCACGGCGGGATTCTGCTCGACGGCGGTCGGCGCGAGGTGCTGCGCGGAGGGCTCACCATCGGGCTTCTTGAGCGGGCGGCGATCGCCGGAACACTCGTCGCCGGGTTTCCCGAAGGAATCGCCATCGTCGTGGCCATCAAGGGCGTTGGCCGGTTCACTGAACTGAGCGATGCCGAGGCTCAGGAGCGGTTCATCATCGGCACTTTCGCCAGCGTTCTCTGGGCCTGCGCCGCAGCATCCATTTCGCTGCTCGTTCGCGGCGGTCTCTAGGCCTTTCGGCGAAGAAACCGCCGCCGCGAATCATGCTCGCTCTGGTTGCGCCAGTACTCGCGAGAGGATCGGCCGGGTCACCCGCGTCGCCAAGCCAACCAAGGCGAACCCGAGCACGAACGCCCCAGCGATCACGAGCAAAGACGCCGGTGCCAAGATGAGGGTCAGACCCGCGAGCGGGAAGATCATGATCCCGCCGATGATCGCTGACCCCAGGGACACCCACCGAAGCGGGGCCATGATTGCCCGCGCCCGCGCCTTCTCCATCACGGGACGCGGCATTCCGACCCGATCGAGGTTGACGTAAAGATCGCGGCGATCGAGGATCGCGGATGCCTGGTTGACTCCCACGGAACAGGCCACCATGAGGAACGACCCGACCAGCGTGATCAGGATGCCCGTGCGAACATCCGCGAGCATGTAGCCATCCTCGACGCCTTCTGCGCCGAGCGCGTTGAGATAGGAAACCCCGGTGCCGCCGACGACCGCGACGAAGCTCGCCATTGCAACACCGCTGACCTGGCGCCAGGCCGCCTGAGGGGATTCCAGGATCGTGCGCGACGAGATGAGCGTGTGTGCGACCTTCGCGCGGCTCGCCTGGATCCCGGCGATAAGCCCGATCACCCACGGTCCGATCAGGTTGAGAACGGCAACGCCGATCGCGAAAGCGATTCCTAGCGCAACGGCAACCGCAGCGATGCTGGGGAGAACGCCCAAGCTAGCAAGGATTCCCGTCGATACGGCGATCACAACCACGCCGACGACACCCCGGACCCAGCTCAGCCGAGGCGCGCTCTGCTTGATGCGAACACCCAGTGGGGAGATCACGACGCGACGCAACCCCACGATCGAACTCACTGCGGCGAGCGCAATGACCCCAGCGACAACACCGAGAACGACGAGAGGCGACACCAGAAGCGAAGCGGCCCCGATGGGCTCACCCTTGAAAGTGATCAGCCCGACGAGCGGGGTCGCTGCGAGGTAGAGCACGACCCCTGCGAGCGCCCCCATTGCGGCAACGACCACCGACTCCAACACCGTGATTCGCGCAACCTGCGAGGGAGTTGCGCCGAGAAGTCGAAGCGTGGCGAGGCGATCATCGCGGCGGCGTGCAGACAGTCGTGCCGCCGCCCCGCTTAGGCCGGCGAGCGGAATGACCAGCAGCGCCAGGGCGAGCACGCTGAGGATGCGATAGAGCTCCGAGTAGGCCGACTCCGGCCACTGCCAGAACATGATCGTGCCGCCCGTAACGATGAGCAGCAGCGCCGTCGTGATCGCGAAGGTCACCGCCGGCAGCGCGAGAGTTGCCGCGCTATCCGCGCTTGGCCGCGCGAACATCCACGCGAGGCGAGACATGGATGGCCGGCCCTGCGCTGGGCGTGCGACGATCGCGGTCATGCTGACACCTCGGAGGTGGCATCGACGACGTCCAGGCGTCCGTCACGGAGCCGGATGATGCGCGAGCACCGAGCGGCCACCTGCTCGTCGTGCGTCACGACGACAAGCGCGCGGCTGCCATCCGCTGTGACCTCAAGCAGCGCCGTCATGACCTCGGTCGACGTCACAGAGTCGAGGGCGCCGGTCGGCTCATCCGCGAAGATCACCCCGGCACCCGTGACCTGGGCGCGAGCGATTGCCACGCGCTGAGCCTGTCCGCCCGAGAGTTCGCCGATGCGGCGCTTCTCAAGGCCAGCGAGGCCAAGCTTCGCGAGCCAGACGGAAGCATCCGCCTCGGCACTCCTGCGGGCGTGGCCAGCGATAAGCAACGGGAGCGCGACGTTCTCGACAACGGTGAGTTCGGGGATCAGAAAGCCCTGCTGGAAAACGAAGCCGAACTCCTCGCGGCGCAACCTAGACCGTTCAGACTCGCCTAGACCGGCAAGGCGCAGCGGCGTTGGCCCTGTCGACACCGTGATGTCTCCGCCGCTCGGAGGCAGGATGCCCGCGAGCGCGTGAAGCAGCGTCGTCTTTCCCGAACCAGACGGCCCCATGATCGCGACGGACTCCCCCGCAGTGATCGCCAGGCTCACCCCCGCGAGGGCAGTGTGATCGGCGTAGGAGACAACGAGATTCTGGGCGGCAAGCACGACGCGGCCCTGCTGGAAATGGATCATGCTTCTAGCCTCGCCGGGAGCATCCAGCCGCACATCAGCCCACGGATGCAATCCGGGGTCATCCTCGGGATGTATCTATTGCCTTCTGCTGCCTTGTGCGCGGCACGTGCGCCCGATATGGCGACACCGTCGGATCGCCGTCAATCCAGGAGCGCCACGGAAAGTTGTCTCCCCCGCCCGGACCTGACAGGTCTGCGCCGCCGTCGGCGAGCGTCAGGCCCAGCGCGACGCAGAGACGGGCCGGGCCCATCGCCAACTGAGCATCGTTGCGGGCCGCGGGTCTCCGCTCACGAGCGAGATCGATACCTCCTTTCGGGTTGATCTGACCAGACCTCTAGTCCCGCGTTGACTTACAGCCGGCGGGGTGACGCACACAGGGTTCGTATCAAGATGAATGATCCGGATGCCATGGGTCAGGTCATACTGAGCTCGTCGGCACGTGCGAATAAAAGGGGCGGGGTAGCGCATGGCAGTTCGATCGTGGGATGAATACACGAAGGGGCTTCTTCTGCAGGGACGATGGTTGCCTGTCACAGGGTGTCTGCTCTTCATCAATGCGCCTGCCGGGCAGTGCGCGGACGAGCTTCTCTTTGGTGTGCGGGGACGGCATATCGAAAAGCACTACGGTCATCCGCTAAGGCGCCGGACGGTCCACAGGGACTCGCTCGAAGGGTTACTCCATGATGTCCTCCCGCTGGAGAACCCCGAGTACCGGAGAACTCTCTTTCTGCAGACGGCCAGTCCCGAGTGGACGGCGATGTTCACGTCGGGTCGGCGTGGGCTTGATCCGTTCTCGCCCATGGCCTGGTTCGGTCAGGCGCGCATCGCCACAATGACGATCTTCGACATTCCCCACCAGCCAGTTAAGCCGGACGGTTACGCGTCTTACGGGGGAAGGTTGATTCAGATGTATGAGATCCCGCGCGAAGGTGAGCCGATCGGGCACGCCATCGGCGTCCGAGCCGCCAACACCCGGCAATGGGATTGGGTCCACGATCCCGACAATCCTTTTCCTTTGGGCAGCGTGTGCAACCCCGAATCCAAACGAGTGACCGATCGCTTCACGCATGAGCATCTGGTCGAGATGGCGGCCCTCTACGGGCTGCGGCCCATGGATGAGGACTTCTACGCCCCTGATGGCACCGGCATCCTTGTCGAACGCACCGACCCGATTCCGACCGGCTGGAAGACCTATACGCTCGCCCAAGCCCGCGACGAGGAGCCGTACGACGACTGAGCACGGGCTTGCGAAACCTGTGTCGGCCAGGGCGGCGTCTCGAACCTTAACGCGAGCAGCCTCTCCTCCCATGAACGATTAGCTGACCGGGACAATCCGCCACTTCGCCACCGTCCGCTAGGGCTCCCCCTTCGGCCGATGCGCCTTATTCGGGGAGACAGCCGGCTCCCCCGGTATCCAGAACCGCCACGGGTACATCTCCGTGCTCCCGCCAGGACCTGACACACCCGTCCTCGGCCCGGTCACGAAGTCCCCGCGACAGGTAGCAGTAGAGATGACCGGCTTCCTCAAACATCGCCTCAGTTCGTGGCGTCATCCCGCGATACGCGTGTGACCCCGGATCCTCCACACCTAGATACGCTTCAACCTCAGTGAGGCGCACCACGACGTCACCCCTACGGATCACAACTCCGAGGAGGACCGGTGCTACTTCGAGGGCCGAGTGCGAAACGGAACGCGCCGGGCACCATAGAGGAGCGTACCCGGCGCGCATGTCCCCGTCGGATCCCGGGCTTGGGCTAACTAGGTGTACTCGATCACCTACCTGTGTGAATACCTCACCACGGCAACGACCCCTCCAACAACGCCAGTTCCTAGAAATCCCATGGTGAATCCCACGCTGACGCCAAGAGCGATCCCCAGAGACACGCCCTGTGGATCGAAATAGAAACCAGTAGCGGCCTGTGATATCCCAGCCATAAGCGCAAGAACAATTCCCCCAGCTATGCAGCGTAGGAGCCATCCATCCATAAGGGGCTGGGTGCTTGGCGGACGTCGCAAGAGTAGGGCTAGAAGCGCTGACACGCCAGCTATCGCGGCGAGAGCGGCGATAGCTGTCACGGAGCCCTGGAGCACTACTTCTCTCACCGTTAGCTCGTCGCCGCAGGTTTGTCCCAGCGGCACAAGACGAAACACCCACCTACGCGGACTATCCAATCCTGCAGTCGCACAAATGCCCACCCGTCGCTGCAAAGAAGCCGCGAAGGTGCTGGCGACCATCGTCATGGCAAGGGTGCTCCAACCCACCCAACCCGCGGCACCGACGCGCGTCAGCACTGCTGCGGACGAGACCTTATCAACTGACATGATCGAGACCCTACCTCCCCGGCGGCGTAGGGGGTCTAGATCTAATAGGTCCCAGAAGGGACCTGATATGTCAACCACGGCGGAGGCCGCTCATCGACGATGACGCGCTAGACCTAAAAGGCTCCAGGACCCGCAACTTCAGGCCTTGCGGCGGGTGCTGCGGCGATACGGAGAGACTGTGGGGTTGCCTGGTATCCAGAAACGCCAACGGAACAAGTCGCTGCCCCCGGGCCCAGACACACCGGTTCTCGGTCCCGCTTCGTAGGCAGATGGCGATGACGCCATTTCGAGGCGTATATCGCCCGACCGCAGATCATGGCCGTCGTCACTTAGAGTGATGCCGAGAGCGACGGTGAGCCGCCCGGGACCTCGCGCCAGATCAACATCATCCTTAGTGGTGTGGCGTCGCGACCGCGCAATCTCAAACCCATCAATCACCTCGCCCGCACGCAGAAGAACTCCTGACGAGGTTCCCTCCGTCCCGGTAACAATGTTTGAGCAAGTGTGCATGCCGTACGTGAAATAGCAATACAAGTGGCCAGGTGGACCGAACATAACCGCGTTCCGAGCAGTCTTGCCGCGGTGCCCATGCGAGCCAGGATCCTCCGCTCCGAGATATGCCTCCACCTCTGTCAAACGCAAGGTCACACCACGGCTGATTAGCTGTGCGCCCAAGAGCAGGGGCGCGACCTCGAGGGCGGGGCGAGCGAGCAGACCGCGATCGAACATCCGTCTCCTCACTTCGCCCGTCTATGCCTGTGGGATGAAGGCCTTGACCCGAGACGTTAGCTCAGCCAGTTGCTCGGCCACCCGCACTGGGGCAGTGCCGCCGACCCCATCACGGCTGGCGACTGCACCCTCAACCGTGAGGACCTCGCGCACCCCGCCCGTGAGGCGCGGGTCGATCTCGGCGTAGTCGGCATCGGATGCCTCGTGCAGTTCGAGATCATTCTTCTCGCAGAATGCGACGAGGGCACCGCTGATCTCGTGCGCCTCGCGGAACGGGACACGCTGCTTGACGAGCCACTCGGCAACATCCGTCGCGAGAGAGAAGCCCTGGGGGGCAAGCTCGGCCATGCGATCCGTGTTGAAACGGAGGGTAGCGACCATGCCCGTGAAGGCGGGCAACAAGACCTCGAGCGTCTCGACAGAGTCGAAAACGGGCTCCTTGTCCTCCTGCAGATCGCGGTTATATGCGAGGGGCAGACCCTTGAGGGTGGCAAGAAGGCCAGACAGGTTGCCGATGAGGCGGCCGGACTTGCCGCGGGCAAGCTCGGCGATGTCGGGGTTCTTCTTCTGCGGCATGATCGACGACCCCGTCGAATAGCCGTCGTCGAGGGTGACGAAGTCGAACTCCCTCGTGTTCCAGATGATGATCTCCTCAGCGAACCGCGAAAGGTTGATGCCGATCGTCGCCGCGATGAAGGCGAACTCCGCGACAACATCGCGGCTCGCCGTTGCGTCGATCGAGTTCTCGGTGGGGCCACTCAGACCAAGCTCGCGGGCGACCAAGGCGGGGTCGAGGCCGAGCGAGCTGCCGGCGAGGGCACCGGACCCATAGGGCGAGGCGGATGCCCGCACCGACCAGTCACGCAGGCGCTCCAAGT
>NZ_JBACFR010000231.1:0-1617 GCF_056262345.1 Homoserinimonas sp. | reverse complement strand
CGGGGGCGATGTCGTCATAGGGCTTGGCGGGCAGATTCTGGGGGCCGCCACTTTTAGCAGCAACTGGATCGCCCTCGCTGGCACGACCAGCTATTTCGACGCCTCCACCCCCGAACTGCTGCGTAACCTGTGGTCCCTCGGCGTTGAGGAGCAGTTCTACCTCGTGTGGCCCGTGCTGCTGCTCGGGCTGCTGCTTGTGCCCCGCCGGTGGATGAGAGCGGCCCTGCTCGGCGCCGCAGCCGTTGCCGCCGCGATACTCATGGCCTCGATGTGGTCGCCCGGCATCGACAGCACTCGGCTCTATTACGGCACAGATACCCACAGTTTCGGCCTTCTCGCTGGCGCAGCCCTCGCTGTCGCATCGGCTGGCGGTCTCACCCTCGGCCGCCGGGCGAGTATTGCCCTGCAGGCTGCGGGGATGCTTGCGATAGTGGGCGTTGTCTCCCTCGCCGTAGTCATGCCCGCCGACGGGGCTTTGCCCTATCTCGGCGGGCTCGCTCTCGCCTCCGCGTTGAGCGTCGTTGCCATTGCGGGAGCCACCCTCCAGGGTTCGCGCACCGGTGCATGGCTCGACAGCGCGCCACTCGCGTGGGTGGGAGAACGCTCCTTCGGGCTGTATTTGTGGCACTGGCCGATCTGGGTTCTGGTCACAGCAATTGCCTCGGATTTGCGGTCAAGCGCGGCCGGTCTGTGGACTATCGGCGGCATAGCCCTCGTACTTACGGTTGCGGCGACGGTGGCCTCCCACCGCTATGTCGAACAGCCCATCCGGCGGCTCGGGTTCCGGGGAGCGGTCCGCGAGTTCGGCGACCAGCTCCGCATTCGCGCTCCGCGTCGCGGTGTGCGCATGCTCGCTGTCGCCGTCGCTGCCAGCGCCTCGGTTGCCCTGATCGCCGCAACGGCGTCGGGCATCGTCTCGGGAGAGAAGGCCGGGTCGGTCGAACGGCAGATCGAAGCGGGGCGTGCGGCCATCGAATCAACCGCCGTGCCCCACTCCGGCGCAACGGCGACCTCGCCGACCGCACCACTCGAGTCGGTAGCGCCCGCGGCGCTGCCCGGGGGCGACCAGATCACGGCCATCGGCGACTCGGTCATGCTCGCCTCGGCGGCCTCGCTCCAGCAAACGTTCCCGGGCATCGCTATCGACGCCGCAGTCTCTCGCCAGTTTTCCGCTGCGCCCAATCTGATTCGCGCCCATAAAGAGGCGGACACCCTGCGGCCAATTGTGCTGCTCGGGCTAGGGACGAACGGACCTGTCGATGCCGACGTTCTCGCAGAAGTGCGGCAGCTGCTCGGCACTGCCCACCAACTGGTTGTCGTCAATGTCTATGCGCCCCGGTCCTGGACAGACGGGGTGAACACCGAACTAACCAGGTTCGCTCAGCGCTTTCGCGACGTCGAGCTCGCCAACTGGCGCGACTCCATCACGCCGCAATTGCGACTCCTCGCTGGCGACCAGATTCATCCGGGCGATGCGGGCGGGCTCGTCTACGCCTCCGCCGTTCGCGACGCACTGCAACGCCTTGCCGAGCTGCCGCCGGTCATTGGTCCACGCGACTACGGGCTGGCCGCTCAGCCCTTGTAGCCCTGCGACCGCACGAAACCTGCGCAAAGGCG
>NZ_JBACFR010000230.1:0-4852 GCF_056262345.1 Homoserinimonas sp. | reverse complement strand
GCGCCAACGTGCTCAGCGGTGGCGCGATCATCCCCCGTGAGCATCACGATCGTGCCGATTCCTTGCGAGCGGATGCTGGCGATCGTCGACCGAGCGTTCTGACGCACCTGGTCAGCGAAGACGAGCGCACCAGCGGGCACCCCGTCGACGGCGACATAAACCGCCATTTCTCCGGTTCCTAGGGGGGTCGCCGCTACCTCCGTATTGCATGCTGCGGCGATGAATGATCGTTTGCCCACCACGACGGTGCGACCGTCAATCGTGGCCGTAACGCCGTGAGCAGTCGACTCCTCCACCTGGTGTGAACCCAACAGCTCGATGCCCTTGGCGCGTGCGGCGCGGAGAACGGCAGCCGCGAGCACATGGGCCGAGAACTGCTCGGCAGACGCGGCAAAGCGCAGCAGCTCATCCGCATCCGTCCCGCCTTCTGACCGCACCTCCACAAGGCTTGGCTCCCCTTGGGTGAGGGTGCCGGTTTTATCGAAGGCAAAGGTTCTTGCCCTGCGAAATGTCTCCAGGGTTGCACTGCTCTTGACGATCACTCCGTCGCGGGCGGCCCGACTCATTCCGGCCATGAAGGCGACAGGCGCAGCGATGATGAGCGGGCAGGGCGTTGCGACGACCAAGACCTCCGCGAAGCGAACGGCATCGCCGCTGACTGCCCAGGCTGTCCCCGCGATCGCGAGGGCGAGAAGGGTGAAGGGGATGGCGTAGCGGTCGGCAAGTCGCACGATCGGCGATTTGCTCGCGGTGGCGGCTTCTACCAGGGTGACGATCTGCTGATACTGGCTGTCCTTGGCCGCACGCGTCGCCTGAACGACGACGGCAGCTGCCCCGTTGATCCCGCCGCTGAGCACCTCATCGCCCGCGACCTTGTCGACGAGCAGGCTCTCACCGGTTATGGATGACTCATCAAACGATCCCTCCGCGCTGACCAGGGTGCCATCCACTGGCACGATCTCACCGGGCCGCACCATGATCCGGTCTCCCGGCGCGATCTCGTTGATCGGCACCTCTACGGTCGTGCCGTCGTCGGCATACCGATGCCCGGTCTGCGGTGCCCGTGACAACAGCGCACGCAGGTCACGCTCGGCTCGGTGCGCCGCGTAGTCCTCGAGCGCTTCTCCGCCCGTGAGCATGAGCACGATCACGAGCGCCGCCCAATATTCGCCCACCGCGACAGCGGCGCAGATTGCGGTGACCGCGAGGATGTCGACCCCGAAGGTGCCAGAACGAAGTTCTCGAACCATGCGCCATGCCGATCGAGCGGCCACCAGGATGGCGAACGCTCCCAGCAGCCACGGCGAGAAGGGAGCCGCCGGAGTCAGCAGCATGACGCCCGCGGCCGCCGCCACTACGAGCGTGGCGATGACATAGGGGTAGCGTCTGAGCAGCAGAACCGAGCGCAGTTTCATGTCTCTGTGAGTCAACACCGCGATAGGTCACTTGGCACCCGGCTCACGCTCAGCCGCCACAGCCCTCTGCGGGCAAGTGCATCATCCCGTGGTCGCGGTCGCAAAACCCGCCGGCGGCAGTTGCACGCTCGAAATCCCGCGGGCAACAACTCGCTTAACGAGGCTGCCGGTCGCGTCGTAGACCCGAACCGTTGTCGTGATGCCCTCGGTGCCCATCGTGGTGGCGATGGGCCTGTCCACATTGGAGTGGGCGAGCTCTGCGGATGCCACACCACCGGTGTAGACAACGCGCGCGACGACGGGTCGAACGAAGAGGGCGTCGAGTTCAACGGTGCCCGTGAGAGCCCGAACGGTGATCTCGCCGCCGTCGGGCGTGGACTTCTTGAGTGGCTGCGGCAGGAGCGCACCCGGTGCAGCCGTGACGCCCTGGGCCCCCACCCCGTGCGCGAGAACTCCGATCGTGGGGGCGCCGGCCTTCCACTGAGACCGGGCCGTTGCCCCCGTCGGCTGATTCACGACGGGTTCCACAAGCACCTGGTCGTCGGAGCCGTTGCCGTTGCCGGCAGAGCCACCTGGCCCTCCGGGTGCTCCGCGACCCCCGCCTCGCGCGGCCGCGGCGGCATCCGTCAGTGCTATCGTCGCCGATTGGCCGGGGAGAAGCCGCAGGTAGGCGCCCCCGCTGAACTGCGATTCACCCGTCCATGACGAATCAGGGGTAACGACGCTGCCGGTCGTGGTGCTCGCGGACTCCGCCTCCACAACGCGAAGGCCGTCACGCTCACCGATTGTGGGGATGGACTGCGCCCGCACCGCGACCGTGGGGTGAGCATCCAGAGCCAGCATCGACAACAGCCCGTGGATCGTGCTCTCCGCCCCCGAATTGCGGTTCACCGTGCCGTCGGGTTGCACACCATCAAAGGTGACGCCGGTTTCGGGGTTGTAGACCGGGGCGCCGGATCGATTCGCGCCAAAGTACCAAGCACCAACGAATCCGGCCAGGTCGAGCAGCCCCGAAGCGTGTGCCGCGTCGCCGACCGCGAGCAGCGACTGCAGCCGAGAATCTGCGCCGTAGGCGATCTGAACCTGGTCGATGGGGGCCGGCAGCCAGGCGTTATCCGGCCCTCCCGCCGTTATCAACGTTGTCGTGAAGCCCGTCGAGTCGGCGATGGCCGGCGCGAGCAGCCGCGAATCAGCCAGGGCGACGGATGCCTCGGCGAGCGCCGCCGGCATCTGCGAGCCCCAGGCGTGCCAGAGCGATCGTGACTCCGTCCACGGAAGGATCGCCCCATACGGCCAGGTCGTGATGTCGCCAGCGCGCATGGCAGCGACACCCTCCGCGAGCTGTTCGAGCGCCGTGCGTGCGGCGGCATCGTCTGGCGCTGCCGAAACATAGGCGGCGAGCCCGAGAATGGCCTCGGCAGAAGCATCCGCTCCTCCCGCGATGAGCCAGGCGGGCACCTCCACGCCATCGGCGATCAGGTATTGGCCGTACTGGCCCAGCACCTCGCGGTCCACCGCCTCGACGCCGAGCTGCAGCCGCTGCTGCAAAAACTCGGCGAAGTCGCTGTCGACGGGGGCGAAGGCTGCGTAGCCCTCGCCGAGCGCCCAAAGGGTGCGGGCGAGCCAGTAGCTGTCGCCGCTATCCGACGGGTCGGGCAGCTCAACGGGCTCGGGGCTGGGGTTGAGGGTGCCATCCGGCTGCATCCACAGCACCACATTGCCCGCGAACAGGCCCGTGGTTGTCTGAAAGTAGGCGAGTGAGCGCAGCAGTTCGTAGGCAGACTCTTTGCTCGTTTCTGCGCCGGTTTGTTGCCAATGCCGCAGGTAGACCACGGCGGCGCGCGATACGTCGTCGGCGTTGTAGGCGCCCTGACCCCAATAGCCGGTGGCCGGGTCGAGGGGGCCTCCTCCGACGCGTTCGAATGTGCCGCCGTCGCGGGCATCCGCATAGGTCCACGGCATCGTGAGCTCGGGTTCTTCTGCGAGGCGATAGGTCGTGTGGCCCTCGATCTCCTCGGGGCTTACGTCGTCGAGCAAGAAGTCGAGGTGGGCGAGGTTGGTGAGCGATTGCCCGCCTGGCGCCGCAGCCGGGGCGATTCCCTCGGGCAGTGCGGATGCCGGGGGCGCCGACGCCGTCGGCGCGATTATGAGGCTGCCGACGAGTGCGGCACCCGCAACCATGGCGGTGGGGTGAAACATTATGAGGCCCTCCTGTCGAGACGGGCGACGCCAATTTTGGAGTCGGCCATGCCGTAGAAAACGAAGTACTGGTCACCGATCAGCTCGATCGCGGTGGGGAAGACCACATTGGGCACAACGCCGCTGCGCTCATCTTCGGTCTCCGGCGCCAGCAGCGGCTCGCTCGTGCGGGCCACGATGCGCGTCGGGTCATCGGCATCGAGAATCATGCCGCCCACCGCATAGTTCACGTTCTGCTGCTGACCGAACGCGTGCTCGATCGTGCCGGTGACCCCGTGGTGCAGCATCAACCATCCCTCCGGCACCCGAAGCGGTGGCGGGCCCCCGCCGATCTTGAGTTGTTCAAAGGCGAACTCCGGCCCGGCGAGCATGCGGTGGCCTCTCCACTGCACAATGGCCCGGATGTCGGCGAGCACGGCGGCAAGGGGAACGAAGCTGATCCAGATGCTCTGGCGCGGGTCGGTAATGCCTGCGGGAAGCCGAACCCCCTCCCCGGGCTTCGTCTCGCTGAGATTCCACATGGGGCGGTGCAGCACGGCAAGGCTCTCGACGCCGTCCGGCGCTGTGACCGGCTCGGCAAAGAACACGGTGTCTTTGTTGTGGAACAGGTTGAGGTCGGTGTCGAGCGCGTCGTCGTACTCGAACAAGACGGGGCCGAGCCGCGTCCATGCGCGAAGATCCGGAGAGGTCGCAATTGCAGTTCGCGGGCCCAGCGGCCCGAAGGCCACATATGTCATGACGTGCAGATCGAGCGCGGGAATGTAGGTGATCCTGGGGTCCTCGACCCCCGCATTAGCTGCGCCGCGTTCCCAGCCGCGGTCAGGCTCCAGCACGACCCCTTCGCGTTCGACGCCGACGGGCGCGCCATCCTCAACCACTACCCGCGCGAGCCCGACCCTGCTCACATTGCCGTGTGCGACAAGCCGAGGCAGCAGATAGAGCTCGCCCGCAGCCCATCCCGTTGCGGGGTTGAGCACCCCTTCCGACTCGAGAGGGTCGCCCTCCCGCGGCGTCATGATCACTCCCGCCCTCGTGAGCGTGTAGGGGAATGGAGCCGTCGACGTCATGGTCACCCTTTCACTCCCGACCCGATGTCGGTCGAGATGAAGTAGCGCTGGAACACGATGAACAAAACGACAACGGGCGCGGCAAGGACCACGGCACCGGCCAGGGTCGCGCCGAAGGGATTTGCGGCGGAGGCCGCGACGGTCGAAATGTAGTTCGCGAGAGACACGGCA
>NZ_JBACFR010000229.1:0-3021 GCF_056262345.1 Homoserinimonas sp. | reverse complement strand
CGCAGACAACTCATTTGCGGAGGGGGTTGAGCGCACCGAGTCGCTCATCACCGCCGCCGTCGGCCCGGCATATGCAAGAAACGTGACCGTTGCCTCAACTACCTACCTGGGTCATCCCGCCGCAGTCGTCACGGTGAGCGCGCCGTTGCCGCTGGTCGGTCTCATCGGGCCGGATACCGTTCTGGAGGTGAGGGGCCATGCGGCGCTGGAAACGCTGGATTGACACCCTCTCCCGCGAGCAGGCGGGGTCAGCCTCCCTTGAGTTCATCTCCGCAGGAGTGTTGCTGCTCGTCCCTCTCGTCTATCTCGTGCTCGCGCTCGGGGCGCTCCAGGCCGGCTCGTTCGCTGTGGAAGGAGCCGCCCGCCAGGCAGCCAGGGTGTTCGTCGAGGCGGGGGATCAGGCGTCAGCCGAATCTCGTGCGCAGCAGGCGGTCCAGTTTGCCCTCGCGGACCACGGACTCGAATCCGCAGGATCCACGGTCACGGTTGTCTGTTCCCCCGATCCGTCGCGGTGCCTCACGAGGTCGGGTACCGTCACCGTTCTTGTGAGTGTGACGGTGCCGATGCCTTTCGTGCCGCAAGCGCTGAGCGTCGCAGCGCCGCTCGCGGTGCCGATGGAGGCGAGCGCCACGCAGCAGGTGTCGCGCTTCGCTCAGGTGCCGTGACGATGCAGCCGAGCACGCTGCTCACCCTGCGCAGCGAAACAGGGTCGACCCTGCTGCTCACGATTTTCTATTCGATGCTGAGTCTCACGCTGGTCCTGCTCATCACGGCGGCCAGCTCCCTCTATCTGGAACGGAAACGCCTGCTTTCCCTCGCCGACGGGGCGGCGCTCGTCGGAGCTGAAGCCTTCGACCTCACCCAGATCGCGTCCTCGGCAACCGGACCTCGGGTAACACTCACGCAGGCGGATGTAGCGACCGCCGTCAACGACTACCTGGCGGCTGTGCCGCACACCTTTGAGAATCTTGCGGTTGAGAGAGCCGAGCCCGTCGACGGTCGCGGCGCGACGGTCGCCCTCTCGGCGTACTGGCGGCCTCCCATGCTGTCGCTCCTTGTCCCCGAGGGGCTCCGCATAGAGGTTGAGGCGAACGCCCGCAGCGTCATCGGCTGACGCGAGACGCCGTCACACGCGATGAGCGAGAGAACGGTTCGTAGAATGACCGACATGTCCACGCCCAAAGAGGAGCGAACCAAGCCGCTGCGCAGCGATGCCGTGCGCAACAGACTGCGAATCCTCGAGGCCGCAGAAGAGGTGTTCGCCAACCGAGGGCTCGACGCGTCGGTGGACGACATCGCCCTGGCTGTGGGAGTCGGAGTCGGCACCATCTACCGCCATTTCGGGTCGAAGGCCGAACTCATTAACTCGATCTTCGAGCACAGGATCGGCACAATCATTGAGATCGTCACGGAGCGAAGTTCCCGTCCGACGGCCTGGGAGGGCCTCTGCGAGGTGATGCGGTTCTTCGTCGACGCACAATCCCAGAACCGGGCGGTCTCGGAGATGATCTACGAACGCGCGGACACCACTGGCAGGCACCTCCGAGAGCGAGTCGAGCCCCTGCTCACCGACCTGGTGGAGAAAGCCAAGGCCGAAGGTTCGCTGCGCGAGGACTTCACCGCAACGGATGTGCCGGTGCTCACCCACTCGGTGAGTGACGTAGCCCGGCTGCAGCCCGGCCGCGGCCGCGACCTCGCTCGCCGCCACCTCGAACTCCTGCTCAAAGGGCTCGGGCCCACTCCCGATCCGCACCTGGTGCCCTCCCCGCTGCCCGACGACGAGTTCGTCGACTGGCTGCGCACGCGTCGACCGGACGCCGCCCCATCCGCTTCGCCGAGATGAGACACAACAAAGCGGTGGCCACCCGCATCCGGTTTGGCGGTCGGCCACAACATCCGTGCCACCGGTATGGGGCAGCGGTAGCGTCGCGACGTGACCAACTACACACCACCTCTGTCTGATCTCGCTTTTGCCCTCGAGCACGTCGTGGGATACCGAGATGTCGCCCAGCTCCCCGGCTTCGAGCACGCCGACTTCGACACTGTCGTCGAGGTCCTTGCCGAGTGTGGGGAGTTCATGGCCGGGGTTATCGCCCCGACCAACCGCGTTGGAGACCTCGAAGGAGCCCAACGCCAGCCCGACGGCACCGTCAAGACCCCGACGGGGTTCAAGGAGGCCTACAAGCAGTTCGTCGACTCCGGGTGGAGCGGCGTTGCCCTCTCGGAGGAGTTCGGCGGCGGCGGATTCCCCCGCACAGTGGGCCTCGGCATCCAGGAGTTCATGCTCGCCTCCAACATGGCGTTCTCTCTGTGCCCGCTGCTTACGCACGGCGCGATCGACGCACTCATGCACTACGGCAGCCCCGAGCAGAAGCAGCGCTACCTGCCCAAGATGATCAGCGGCGAGTGGACGGGCACCATGAACCTAACGGAGCCGCAGGCTGGCTCCGATGTGGGGGCACTCACCACCCGTGCCGTGCCCAACGGTGACGGCACATACGCCATCACTGGTCAGAAGATCTTCATCACCTGGGGTGACCACGACGTCGCCGACCAGATTGTGCACCTCGTGCTCGCCCGCACCCCGGGTGCGCCCGAGGGAACCAGGGGCATTTCGTGCTTCATTGTGCCCAAGGTCATGGTCAACGACGACGAGTCGCTCGGTGAGCGCAATGGCGTCGAGACCGTCTCTCTCGAACACAAGATGGGCATCCACGGCTCCCCCACCTGCGTTCTGGCGTACGAGAACGCCACCGGGTACCTCATCGGCGAAGAGAACAAGGGAATGCGCATCATGTTCGTCATGATGAACAGCGCCCGCCTCTCGGTGGGTATGCAGGGTCTCGCCGTGGCCGACCGCGCCTACCAGCAGTCGGTGCAGTACGCGAAGGATCGCATCCAGGGCAAGGCAATCGGCGTCACGGGCCGCGACTCAGCGATCATCGAGTTCCCGGATGTTCGCCGCATGCTGATGACGCAGAAGGCCTACCTGGCTGGGCTCCGTCGTCTGCTGCTGCTCAC
>NZ_JBACFR010000228.1:0-11673 GCF_056262345.1 Homoserinimonas sp. | reverse complement strand
CCTGTCACCGCAGCAGATCCGTCCCAGGCCGAGCCGCCGCTCGCGGCCGTGAACCAGCCGACGAAGCTGTGATTGGCACGGATCGGAGCATCCGCCGGCACGGATGCGCGATCACCATAGAGAATCGTCTGCGATGGTTCGAAGCTGCCGCCGGCGCCCGTGTCGAAGGCGACCGTGTAGGTGTTGATCGCCCAGCGCGCGTAGACCGTCACATTTCCGGTCACTGCGGAGGAGGCATCCCACGCCGTCGAGCCGGCCGCCGTCGTCATCCAGCCCGCGAACGAATAACCCGTGCGCGTCGGCGCCGTCGGCATTGCGGCCGAGGATCCGTGCTCGACCGTCTGCGACGCAACCGCAGTTCCGCCATTCGAGTCGAACGACACCGTGTAGGTGTTGATCACCCAGCGCGCGTAAAGAGTCATCGGCCCCGTCACAGGTGCCGTTGTGCTCCACTCCGTCGTGCCGCCGGATGTGGTCACCCACCCCCAGAAGCGGTATCCCGACCTCGCGGGAGCGGCCGGCAGGCTGACCGTACGGCCGTGGGCGACCGTCTTCGACGAGACGGTACTTGCGCCTGGTCCGGTGTCGAATGAGACGGTGTAGGTGTCGGCTGTCCAGAGCGCGAACACGGTCGTGTCCGACGTCACTGGGGTGGAGGCGTTCCACACCGACGCGCCGCCCGGCGTCGTGAACCACCCACCGAACGTGTGCCCGAGGCGCGTCGGGAGATCGGTCGGCACAGCGGCTGTCGCGCCGTGAGCAACCGTCTGCGAAGGCACCGCACTGCCGCCCGAGCCAGTGTCGAACGACACCGTGTAGGTGGTGAGCGCCCAGCGCGCGTAGAGCGTTGTCGGGCCGGTGACGGGGGTCGCTGCCGTCCACTCCGTGCCGCCCGATACGGCAGTGAACCAACCGGCAAAGGTGTAATTCGCTTTCGCCGGCGCCGCGGGGAGGGCGAACGTCGAACCCTCCGGGACCGCGATCGCCGCGACGGCGCTTCCTCCCGTCGAGTCGAAAGTGACCGGATGCTCGGGCGCCTGCCAGCGGGCATGCCACGTGCTGGTGCTCAGCGCCGTCGTGGTCGCGAGTTGGGTTCCGCCCGTCTCCGCCGACCACCAGCCCGCAAAGGTGAAACCCGCTCTGGTCGGCGCGGCGGGGACGGCCATTCCTGCCGCCGAGAGAGTGGCGGCGAGAACCCGCACACTGCCGGGGCCGCCGGAGCCGCCCGCATCGTTGAAACTCAGAACAAAGTTGTTGCCGGATACGGCCCCCACGACCGGACCGGTGATGGTTCCGCTGTTGCTCGCGGTCGAACCGGCGGGGAAGGTGAGCCTTGCGTTCAGCACATTGAGGGTTCCCGCGTTGCTGAAGCTGCCCACGCCGTCTCGTGAGAACTGCACCACGGAGGTGACGTCGTCGTAGTCGTGCGCCGCGAGAAGGTTAACAACCGCGGTCGCGCCGATGGTGATGTCGACGGCGGCGTTGGGAATGCAGACGCCCCCGATGTCACTCGCCCACGCGCCGAGTACCCCTCCACACCACAGGCGTCCGGTCGCCCACACGTCTCCACTATTGATCTTGATCGTCGACGCTATTCCCTGTTCTCCTGCGCCGATACCCATGCCCTGGTACGGCAGCGCGGCTCCGGCCCTCACCGTGCCACCATTGATGGTGATGGGCGGCGCGACCGCCGATGCTCCGCTCCCCAGCGCGGCCCCGATGTAGCCGCCCAGCGCCGTCACCGTGCCGTCATTGATGGTGACCAGCTCAGAGCCGGCGGGCGCGCTGTCGCCCGTGCCGATACCGGCACTGCGGTAGTCGCCATTCGCTTCAATGGTTCCGCCATTAATCGTGATAGCACCATTCGCTTGCCCGTGGCTGCCGCCGATTCCGGCCCCGCCGCCACCCCCATTTGCCCGGAGAACACCCGGGCCGTTGATCGTGAGCGATGACCCCACTGGCACCTCGATGCCTGCTTTGCCCCCCGCGCTTCCTGCCGCCCCCGCACCCTGAACGGTGAGGGTGAACCCGGCGAGGTCGAGCACAACGTCGTTTAGATTCGGAATCTCGACGCCTCCGCCGCTGATATTTGCACCGAGCACGACAGTGCCGCCGAGGGTCAATGCCGATTGAAGATCGGCGTGCGTCGTGACCGCGGCGGCGGCAGCAGAAGCAGGGGGCGATGCTGCGTCACTCAGGATTCCGGCGCATACGAGGATTGCGACTAGCGCGCTCGCGACAAGACGTGAAATGGCGCGTCGCGCCGAAGTCGACAAAGTCATGCCACCAGCACAGCGGATGCATGCCTCCGGGACTAGGGAGAAAACTCCCCAATGAGCCAAATAAGTGGAACAGCGGCCCCTGGCTCAGGCGCGAGCGTCACGAGGACGAGGTCGCACGGGCGCAGCATCCGTATCGTCCCAGGCCTTGATGATCGACCACGCCACGGCGGCGATCGGCACGGCGAGGAAGGCGCCGATGATGCCGGCGAGCACGGTACCCACCGTCAGCGACACCAGAATGACGATCGGATGGAGCTTGAGCGACTTGCCGAGAACCTGCGGCGACAAGAAGTTGCCCTCGAGCTGGTTGACGCCGATGACAATGGCGACGACAACGAGGGCGGTCGTCAGATCATTCGTAACGAGGGCGACGAGGGCGGCGATCGTTCCCGTAACCGTGGCACCCACGATGGGGATGAACGCACCAATGAACACAAGCAACGCCAACGGCAGCGCCAAAGGAACCTGCAAAATCCACAGGCCGAGGCCGATCACGATTGCATCCACCGCCGCGACGATTGCTGTTCCTCGAACGTAGCCGCCCAGCACGCTCACGGCGCTGTTGCCGATGCGAGCCGCCCTGGAACGCTGCCGCGGCCGAAGCCCTCTGGTGACAAACTCCCACAGGAACGGGCCCTCCTTGAGAAAGTAGAACAGCAGAACGAGCATCAGCACGAGACTCGTGACGACCTCGATGGCGCTGCCCACGCCCGCGATCGCTCCCGAACTGAACTCCGGGCTTGTGAGGAACTTCACGACCGAATCTCGAAGGTCGTCGAGGCGAGACGTATCGATGCCCAGAGGGCTTGACTTCAAGAAATCCTGCACGGCATCGAGACCGTCACCCACCGACTTGACGAGTTTGGGCCATTCGCTGCGCACCCCGAAAACCACGAGGGTGATGATGCCGCCCAGCACTGCTAGCCCCAAGAGGAGCGCAATCCAGGTTGCCAGCAGCGCAGGCACCCTGTGCTTCACCATCCAGGACACAAGCGGTCGAACGGCGGACGAGATGATGAGGGCAAGGACCACAGGGACCACGACGACGGTGAGCCGAACGGCAGCCAGCACCACGATGGCAACCACTGCGATAACCAGGAGCACCTGGGCGCTGCGGATGCCCGCCCGGCCCAGCGAATCGACCCACAGGGGCCGCGGGGTATCCAGCAATACGGCGCGGTCCCCCGGGGAGAGATCAAGATCGCTGGGCGGCGGCGACTTCTGCTTGCTCAGTCTCATGCGGCACACGGTAGCCCCGACCGCGACTCAGCGGTGAAAACTGGTGGCGCTCAGCGCGCGTGCACTAGACGTCGATCGTCACTGCAGCCGCGCCTCCGCCACCAACGACGCGAGAAACGCAGCACGACATCTTGGCGCGTGCCTCCTTTTGCCGGTCGCTGTAGAACACATCCCGGTGATCGATCGACCCCTCAAGCTCGAGCACTCGCACCTCACAGAGCCCGCATTCGCCCTTGCGGCAGTCGAACATCATGTCGACCCCCTCGTCCTCGAGCACCTCGAGCATCGACCTGCCGGAGGGCACGACCGCCTCGACTCCCAGGCGCGGGATTCGCACGGTGAAGCTCTCCGGTGCGAACCAGCCGCTATTGCCAAACGTCTCGTAACGGAGCCGGGTGGCATCAAGGCCGCGGCCCTGCCACCGGCGGCGCACAGCATCCATCAATCGGATAGGCCCACACATGTAGAGCTCGGTCGATTCGTCGAGGCCATCGATGAGAGCGGCGACATCGAGGGATGTCCCTTCGTCGTCGATGTGGACGTCGAGACGATCGCCGTGGATGCCGCGGAGCCGCTCGAGGTAGGCCATCGCCCGGCGACTGCGCGCAACGTAGACAAAGCGGTAGTCGGCTCCGAGCCGGGCGAGCACACTGCCCATTCCGACGAGCGCCGTAATGCCCACGCCCCCGGCGAGCACCACGTACTTTTTGGCGCCCACCCGGAGGGGAAAGTTTTGCAGCGGCTGCGTCACCTCAAGCACCTCGCCCGCCCGCAGCGCGTGCATGAACAGCGAGCCGCCCCTCGACTGGGGTGCTCGCATCACGCTGATGGCAATGAGATCTCCCGACGCGCTCGAATCCACGATCGAATAGGAACGCCGGTGCTTCTCCGCGCCGATCGTGACCATCACGTCGAGATGGCTGCCCGGCGCTGCCACGACGGGCAGGCTCGGGCGCAGTTCGATGCGCTGGATGCCGTCGGCGACTTCTTCGACCGCCTGCACGCTTGCGGTTTGCCAGGTCTCGATATTGGTTGCCGCCATGATCGCGCCGCCTACCCTGCCGAGAGGGGACGGCCCTCTGCCTGCAGCATCCGCTCAAGCAGCCGGCGCACCCAGAGCCCGCCCGAGTCGATGTTGAGGTTGTAGAACTCGTAGTCGGGGTTGGCGTCGATTGCGGCCTGCTGCGCCTCGAGCATGGCCTCGTCCTCGCCGAACACCCCGAAAACTCCGTTGCGCAACTGCGTGGTGATGAGCTGGCTTTCGAGGCGATAGTTGCGCATGAATGCCCAGAAGTAGTGGCTCGTTCGCGCCGACTCCGGCGTGATCGTGTTCATCACATAGCCGTTGACGCCCTGGCTGCGGTCGCCCTCCGGAGCGCCCGTCCCGGCCTTGGCGACGCCAACGTCGATGCAAATGGTCGAGGGGCCCTCGAAGTGGATGATCTGCCAGCGGTCGACCTTGCCCTCGAAGCCCGGAAACTTGTCGCGCATGTTCTTGCGCCAGAAGGGCGGGGCATCGATGTTCAGCATCCAGCGCGTGACGGTGACGCGATTGCCCTCATGCGTGACGACAAACTCCGACTCGCTGAGCTCCTCCTGGCCGATGCTGGAGCTGTGCACGAACTCCTCATGCGTGAGATCCATGAGGTTGTCGAGCACAAGCTGATAGTTGCACTTGGCGTGGATCGTGAGGCCGTCGCCCGCCCACTCGTCCGAGCTCATCTGGCTCATGTCGGGCACCGTTGCCGGGTCGGCGAGAGTCGGGTCGCCGAGCCACACCCACACGTAGCGGTAGCGCTCGACAACGGGAAACGATGGCACGGTCGCGCTGGGGTTGATGGTCTCCTGCGCGGGCATCGAGACGCAACGGCCTGCACCGTTGTAGACGATGCCGTGATACGGGCACTGAATCTTGTCGCCGTCGAGAACCTTGCCGAGCGATAGCGGTGCGAGGCGGTGCCAGCAGGCGTCGGCCAGCGCGATGGGCGTGCCGTCTTCTGCGCGGTAAAGCGCAAGCTTGCGGTCGGCGATCGTGCGGGCGAGCGGCTTGCGGGTGACCTCGTGATCCCAGGCCGCGACATACCAGGCATTGAGCGGGTAGTTGAAGATCTTGGCTGTAGCCGAGCTCTCGGTGGCGGCAGCGTGGGCGGGGGCAGCGGATGTCATGGTCACCTCTTTGTGATCGAAAACGTCCAACTACCTATGGAGATAGGTAGTGGTAGGTTCACGATAGTCCCACGCGCCAGAAAAACGCAACGACCCCGGTCGGCATCGCCCCACAGTCGGCATCGCCCCAGTCGGCATCGCCCCAGTCGGCATCGCACCGCAAAGGAACGAAGCATGAGCCTCCGCCACGCCATCCTCGCCCTGCTCACCGTCGAACCCATGACCGGATACGACCTCTTTAAACACTTCGAATCATCCGTCGGCTACGTGTGGCACGCCCCGGATTCGCAGCTCTATCCCATGCTTCGGCGCATGGAAGACGAGGGCCTCGTCGATGGCGAAGAGGTCTCGTGGGGGCAACGCGGCAAGAAGCGCCGTTACACCGCAACGGCGGCGGGGATCGCTGAGTTTCGCCAGTGGATGAACACCCCGCTCGAATACACGCGCGAGAGAGACCCGATCCACCTCAAGGCCGCCTACTTCGAGTGGGCGGAGCCGGAATCCGCCCGCGCCCAGATGCTTGCGCACCGGGATCACTTTGCCGAACGCCTCGCCCAGTGGCAGCTCAAAGTACACGAGATCGACACGGGAACGAGCCCCATGCTCGCCAAACGGCTCGCCTCGATTCCTGCGGAAGAGCATGCGGCCACGGTGGCGTTCAAGCGCTTCACCTATGAAGGAATGATCGCCCACGCCCAGCAAGAGATTGAGTGGGCCGAGCGCGGGCTGGCGCTCATCGACCAACTGGCGCACTAGCACCACGCACAGACGCAGACGAACCCGCACGCTACGGGTTAACGCGAAATGGCCGACCCCGAGGGGCCGGCCATTCGTTATGCGGGGTGCTTAGACGGCGGTGCCGACGGGCTCTGCAGCCTCGTTGGCGGTTGCATTGCCGTGGCCGACCGCGGCAGCGATCGTGGCGCCGAGCGTGGAGTCAACCGACGTCCAGTACCAGATGAAACGAGCCTTGATCACGTCGATCGTGAGGGCGTTGTACTGGCCGATGAGCGTCTCGTGGAAGCGCGCCTTCGACTCGTCGGTGAACACCTCGCGGTAGAGGGTTCCCGCCTGGCCGAAGTCGTCGTCCTCGGAGTGCAGCGTCTGCGCGGCGCGGATGAGCTCGCCGTCAGACTCCCAGCCGCCCTCGCCGGCAACGGCAGGGTCAGCAACGGGGGTGCCGAACGAGTTCGGCACGTAGACGGGGACCGTCTCTGCGTTGAACTGGTACTGCATCTGGCCCTCGTGCTGGTAGTTGCGCGCCTCGGATGCGTGCGGCTGGTTCACCGGCAGCTGGTTGTAGTTCGCGCCGATGCGGTTGCGCTGGGCATCCGGGTAAGCGAAAACGCGCGCCATGAGCATCTTGTCCGGGCTGATGTCGATGCCGGGGACGAGGTTCGACGGCGAGAATGCCGCCTGCTCGATCTCGGCAAAGAAGTTGCGCGGGTTGCGGTTGAGGGTGAAGTGACCGACCGGGATGAGCGGGTAGTCCTGGTGCGACCAGGTCTTGGTCATGTCGAACGGGTTGAAGCGGTAGGTCTTGGCATCCTCGTAGGGCATGACCTGAACCGAGACATCCCACGTCGGGTAATCGCCGTTGGCGATCGCCTCGAACAGGTCGCGACGGTAGTAGTCAGCGTCGGCACCGGCGATGCGCTCGGCCTCTGCGGCCTCCATGAGCTCAACGCCCAGGCGGGACTTGAAGTGGTACTGCACCCAGAAGCGCTCGCCCTCGGCGTTGATCCACTGGTAGGTGTGCGATCCGTAGCCGTTGAGGTGACGCCACGACTTGGAGAGACCGCGGTCACCCATGAGGTACGTGACCTGGTGGGCCGACTCGGGCGAGAGGGTCCAGAAGTCCCACTGTGCGTCTGCGTTGCGGAGACCCGTTGCGCCCATGCGCTTCTGCGAGTGGATGAAGTCGGGGAACTTCATGCCGTCGCGGAGGAAGAAGACGGGGGTGTTGTTGCCGACGACGTCGTAGTTGCCCTCGGTCGTGTAGAAGCGAAGCGCGAATCCGCGAACGTCGCGCCAGGTGTCGGGCGAGCCCTGCTCGCCGGCGACGGAGGAGAAACGCAGAAGCGTCTCGCTCGTGGCGCCGGGCTGGAAGACAGCCGCCTTCGTGTACTTGGACACGTCTTCGGTAACGGTGAATTCACCGAATGCTCCGCCGCCCTTGGCGTGGGGGTTGCGCTCCGGCACCCGCTCGCGGTTGAACGATGCGAGCTTCTCTACGAGAAAACGGTCGTGCAGTGCGGTGATTCCGTCGGGACCGTTCGTGAGCGAAAACTCATCGCTCGCGATCGGCGCTCCGGCCTGGGTGGTCGTGTAATTGCTCACGATTGCTCCTTGGTTGTTGTTGTGGACGTTGAAAGAATTAGGCAGCGCACGAGGGGCACAGGCCCCAGAAGGTGACCTCGGCCGTGTCGACGGTGAACCCGTGATCGGCGGAGGGGGTGAGGCAGGGCGCGTGCCCAACCGTGCATTCAACATCTGCAACAGCACCGCACTGGCGGCACACGATGTGATGGTGATTGTCACCGTGCTGCAACTCGTAGAGGGCAGACGATCCCGCCGGCTCGATCTTGCGCAGAAGACCGGCGGTGGTCAGCGCCGCGAGGACCCCATACACAGCCTGGAGCGAGGTGCTCGCCAGGTCCTGACGCACGATGCCGTAGATCGTGTCGGCATCGGCGTGGGGCTTCTCTTCGAGGGCACGCAGCACGGCAAGACGGGGCTCGGTCACTTTGAGACCGGCGCCGCGGATGCTGTCAACGAGCATCTCTGTTCTAACCGTGTGCATGCATCCATTCTAGGCTTATTTTGAGTAATTCAAAATAAGGATGCCCTAACTTTTAGGCGGATACGCAGGGAGTAGCCAGCCCTCACCCGCAGCTAGACTGAAACCACCCCATCCGTGCGACGTCTTTGGAGTTTCAGGTGCCCGTAATCGTTGTCGAGGTAATGCCCAAGGCCGAACTTCTCGACCCCCAGGGCAAGGCCGTCGCCGGAGCCCTCCACCGCCTGGGCAAGACCCACTTCGGTGACGTGCGCATCGGCAAGCGCTTCGAGGTCACGGTTGACGAGATTTCGGATGCCGTTGTCGCCGAGGTGCGGGAGCTCGCCGAGACGATGTTCTCGAACTCTGTGATCGAGGATGTCGTCAACATCATCCTGCCCGCGACCGAGACAGCGGGAGAGACGCACTAGTGACCATGCGCATCGGCGTCATCACGTTCCCCGGCTCGCTCGACGACCGCGACGCGCAGCGCGCGGTGCGCCTCGCCGGCGGCGAGCCCGTAGCCCTGTGGCACGGCTCGCACAGCCTTGAGGGCGTTGACGCTCTCGTGCTCCCTGGCGGCTTCAGCTACGGCGACTACCTGCGCTGCGGGGCGATTGCCGC
This sequence comes from Homoserinimonas sp., assembly GCF_056262345.1. Classification (NCBI taxonomy): domain Bacteria; kingdom Bacillati; phylum Actinomycetota; class Actinomycetes; order Micrococcales; family Microbacteriaceae; genus Homoserinimonas; species Homoserinimonas sp. The sequence goes on along the minus strand of NZ_JBACFR010000228.1, from coordinate 2,583 downwards.
ACGGTCGCCCATCATGGCCGAGGTCATCGACGCCGCAAATTCCGGCATGCCGGTGCTCGGCATCTGCAACGGTTTTCAGATGCTCGCAGAAGCTCACCTCGTCGACGGCGGCCTGATTCGCAACGACCACGGCCAGTTCATCTGCCGCGACCAGGTGCTCCGCGTCGAGAACGCTTCAACCGACTGGACCGGCGACTTCGCCCAGGGCCAGGAGATCACCATTCCCCTCAAGAACGGCGAGGGCGGATTCATCGCCGATGCCGAGACGGTTGCCCGCCTCGAGGGTGAGGGTCAGGTCGCGTTCCGCTACGTGGGCGTCAACCCGAATGGCTCCGTCAACGATATTGCTGGCGTCTCGAACAAGCGCGGCAACGTTGTCGGCCTTATGCCGCATCCCGAGCACGCGATCGAGGAGGGCTTCGGGCCTGACACGAGCGCCGCGATGCGCAACGGCACCGACGGGCTCGCCTTCTTCACGAGTGTGATCAAGCAGTCATTGGTCTCCGCCTAACCTCATGCCCCTTGCCGACAAACTGTCGGCAACCATGACTTACACTGGAGTCTCCCGATCAAAAGGAGCCCGTTCGTGACCGCCTCACGCATCGCCCCACAGAGCGTCGCCAGCGCCCGATTTACCCCCAGCGCGCTCTACCGCGTCGTCTCGATCGCCGAGGCGATCACCTGGACCATCCTCATCACGGTCATGGTGCTCAAGTACGGCTTTGGCATCGAGGGCTGGTACACGTTCACGGGTGGGCTCGTCCACGGCTTCGTCTTCATCACGTATGGCGCAAGCGTGATCGTCGTCGGCCTCAACCAGAGGTGGCCCATCGGGCGCATCCTCTTTGGCATTGTGACCGCCATCGTTCCCTACGCCACGGTGCCGTTTGACCTGTGGCTCGAGAAGCGCAAGCATCTCGTCGGCCAGTGGCGCACCGAGAAGACCGACGACCCCAGGGACGCCGGATGGGTCGACACCCTCCTGCGCTGGTTCCTGCGGCATCCGCTGCTGCTGGGCACCGTCATGATCCTTGCCGTGATCGCGGTCGTCAGCGTGCTGCTGATTCTTGGCCCTCCTGGCGAGTGGGGACAGTAACCTCCGACCGCCCGCGGATGACAAAGCCGAACGCGAGCGCCACAAAGAACATCAGCACGCCATAGACGGCGGCCGGCAGGCTCATTTCGACGCTGCCGATCACGGTCTGTGCGATTACGATCGCGAGCGTCGCGTTGTGGATGCCGATCTCGAACGAGCTGGCGATCGCCTGCCTGCGTTCGATAGAGAACATCCGGGGCACAAGGTAGCCGACGGCCAGGCTGATCACGCAGAACAGCACCGTGATGCCCGCCAGCTGCGCGGCATTGGCGAGCAGCAAATCAAGGTTCGTCACGATCGACCCGGCGATGACGACGATCAGAATGATGACGGACGCGATGCGGACGGGCTTGTCCATGGCATCGGCAAACGACGGCTTCCACCGGCGAACGAGCATGCCGAGCACGACGGGTGCCAGCACAATCGCGAATACCTCGACCATCTTGTTGAGCTGCAGGCCCAGGGTGTTATCCCCCGGCAAGAAGACGGCGATAGCGAGGTTGGTGATGAGCGGCAGCGTGACGACCGCGATCACCGAGTTGAGTGCCGTGAGAGAAATGTTGAGCGCAACATCCCCTCGAAAGAGATGGCTATAGAGGTTGGCGGTCGTGCCGCCGGGTGAGGCCGCGAGCAGGAGCATGCCCACCGCGAGCACGGGCGGCAAGTTGAACAGCATCACCAGGCCGAAACAGATGGCGGGCAACAGCAGAAGCTGGCAGACGAGGGCAATCACCACCGCCTTCGGATGCTTTGCCACGCGAGCGAAATCGCCGAGCGTGAGCGAGAGCCCCAGCCCGAACATGATGATGCCGAGGGCGACGGGCAATCCGATAGTGGTCAACGCTGATCCCATGGCCACATGGTGTCGTATATCGACGGCCGTGGCTAGACCAAGCTGACGGATGCCTCAGCGGCGATAACCCGTCGCCGAGAACCACACGTGGCGAGACCCGGGGTGCCGAGCCCCGCCACGTGTCGCTGGCCTGCCTAGTTGAGCGTGGCCGTGGTCACGCCGAAGCCCGCGATGTACTCCGGGATCGGGCGGTAGAACGAGTAGTCGACGGTGTAGTCGCCGACCGCACCGAGGGCGGCGTAGGCCGCGATCCAGGTGCGCACCTCGTGTGATGAATTGCCCGCGATCTCGCTCATCTCGGCGGGAGTCCACGCGTCGATGGGGGACAGGTCACCCGACGCGAGGATGCGCATGAGCTCCTGATCCCATTCGGGAGCGAGGGGCTTGACCACGCCAACGCCCGCGGCGAAGTCCTTCGCGGCGTTGATCACCCGCTGCTGGCGAGCATCCCGCGCCTCGGGGGTGAGATGACGTCCGCCGCCCAGGAGGGCCTCGCGAACCTCGGGGGTTGCCGTCGCGATCTGCGGAACGGGCGGCTCGTGCGAGAGCCCGCCGGAGCCGATCACCAGCACCTTTTTGTCGGCGAGCCGCTCGGCGATAATCGCACCGAGCTCCTCACCCAACTGGCGGATGC